>DASXVL010000462.1:0-28603 GCA_036504255.1 Armatimonadota bacterium
TGGTGTCCCGGGAGCACCTTTTGGAAGGTTGGGGTGGCGCAGAGCGCCACAACGCCCCGCTACCGCAACCCACCAGCTGCGACTGGTGGCAAGATGCCCGTTCAACACGCCCCGTCCCTGGGACGCTTCACGCAGCTACGCCCCGGACGCCGCGCCTCCTCGGCGCCCGGGGCATAGCGCTGCTATTTCGCTGCGGGGGGACGCGGCGAAATTTGCAGGTCGCCAGGGTTAGTGATGGCGGCGAGGAAGCTGCTGCCGCCGCTGCCGCTCTGGCATTTCACGAGTAGCGTGTTCACGCCCTTGTGCAAGCGGAAATTGGCGACGAACGGCGCCGGGCCATTGAAGTTCGCGCCGTCTACGGCTTTCGAAGCCGCCGAGCGGTCACTCGGCACTAATTGTCCATTGACGTACACATTCGCCCAGTAGTCGCAGCCCAGTTGCATTTGCACATTGCGGTCATCCGGGCTGACCAGGTACGTCACGGCGTAGCACACGTCGTTGTTCTTCACGCCATTCATGATGGCGAAGTTTGCACCGACGGCCATGAAGGCGCCGTTGGTGCTGTCCGTATGCTGCCACTTGATCGGCTTGCCCTCGCTCCCTTCGTAAGTGGCGTCGAGGTTCAGCTCACGTTCCGGCGGAAAGACGGTGGTCAGCGCGATTTTCGCATTATCCGCCGTCATCTGCTTGCCCCATGGACTCGGGAAGGGGCCGATGGTCATCCACTGATTCGCCGGTAGCGGGCGCAGCGCCGGGGCTAAACGTACCTCGGTGAGCAAGAATGGCTTGGTTGCCCGAATGACCAGCGGTACGCTGTCGCCGCGCAGTTCGACTTCCTCGAAACGCTGCAACGCCGCATCCCCGTCCGGCGTCGGGCCGGTGGCGGTGAGACGCGCGTCGCCCAGCGTGATTTGCAGGGTATCAGCCGACGCGGTGGCATAGCCCAGTGTCAGTTGATAGCGCCCAGGTCCGAAGGTCTTCAGGGTCAGCGTCGCGTTGCCGTCGGCAAACTGTAACGCCGCCTTGCGCGAGCGCGGAGTGGTCGCCGGCGTGGGTTTGCCGCCCGTCACCAGCGCTTGCAGCATCTCGCCTTTCACCTGATTGGAGTACAGGTAGCGTTCCATCCCCGTGCTGAGCAGCGGCCACACCGCCCCTTGCTCGTCGCGCGTGAAGTAACGGCTGACGCCATTCACACGAACATCCACCGCTTTCGACGCGGCGATCTTCAAGGGCAGCGGGCCATCACCGGTTACTTCGACGCGCAGGCCATCCGGCGAGATTTTCGTCTGCCATTCCTGCGCCGGCCGCGGGATGACCAGGCGCACCATGTTGCTCGCCCCGGCGGAAAGCGCGGTTTCCACGCCGTTGTAGACCACAATTTTCGCCGTCATGGTAGCACAGAGCACGCTCGCCCCGCCCGGCCCACGCAGGATCAGGCGCGTGCCGTCGTTAATAACCGACACGTTGGCGCTCGCTTCGACCAGCATGGCGTTGCGGTAGCGCAACGTGCTTCCACTGGCCAGCGCATAACCGCACAGCGACTGCGGCTGCTCAGCATTGCGCAGCGACACCACGGCCGCCATGGCATTCGTCGTCAGATCGCCCGTCGTCATGCCGCCATCCACGGCCCCGCCCACGATATCCACGCCGGCAGGGGAGCGAATGAGCGCAACCTGTGCGCCGCCATTCTCCGGCAGTTCGATGACGCGCGCATCCGGGCGCTCAGATGGCACCATGACGCAGAGGTAGCGCGCGTTCGTCGCGCGCTGTTCCGCGTGTAAGACCGGCATTTGCGTCGAGGTGGCTTTGTCCACACGCAATTGCGGAGCCGTCTTCCCGAGGAAAACGCCGTCGAGCACGCCCAGCGGATCGCTGGATACGGTCCACGGTTTTTCGCCCTGCTGTAGCGACTCCACGCCGAGCACGACAAAATTCCCGCCATTGGCCGGGATATCGAAATCGGGCGTCCAATTGGCGTCACGCGTAAAGGCCGCCAGCGCCACCTGCGCGCCGGTCACCGAGGTGAAGTCCACGCGCAACTCACTCTTAGTGACGTCGATGCCCGGGTCACCTTTCGCGCCATTGAGCATAATCGGCACCCAGAACCAGCCGTCGCTGAAACCGCCTTGCGCAAAAAACGTCGTGTTGTACGGCGCACGTTTGCCATTCACGGACGTGGTGGTATTTGACCAGGTGCGCGCCGCCGCTGGCGTGCCGCGCACCAGCAGCCAGCCACGGTAGCGCCCGTTGGGCACGTTCTGCCCGACCAGGGCGCACTGCTGCCCATTATCCACCGCCTCGATGAACGATCCGCCGTAGCGTTCGCTGATCGTGAAATGGCGACCATCCACCGCGATGCGATTGTTCAACATCGTGTGCGCGGGCCAATCGTAGGTATGCGCCTGGCTGTCCTTCTGGATATCATCGGCGATGACGGTAATCGGCCCGGCCAGCCCGCGCACGAAGAGCGCACGGCGCTCCGCTTTGGCCACCGGGTTATAATCTTCCCAATGCCAGGGCCCCTCGACGGGACCGACCAGCAGGCGGTCATAGGCGAGCTTCAGGTCGGCGTCCACCACATCCGCGTAATTCGACGCCTCCGCCGAGCGAATGTACGCCTCCGTGGCGTTCTCCTGCTGGCTCTGCCCCAGGCCGTCAATATGGATCAGGTTGTGATCGACGGAGGCGTACTGGCCATAGCCGGAGTCCGCGATGAAATTGACGCCATGCGCGGCCAAGGTAAAGGAACCATGGTCACCGTGCGTATGCCCGGCGCCGATCTGGTTGGTGACCAGGGTGAAGTGCGCGTCGCGCGGCCCCCACCCACTGCGTGAGATGACCTTGCCGATAGTGGAGAACCAGTGGAAGAGCGGCAGGGCATCCGGTCGCGTGGGGCCGGGGAAAGGAATGCCGCTGATGAGGGCAAATTGCGGGAATTGCGGCCCCTGGGTTTGCAGGTAGCCACGGCTGTTCAGGTAGACCCAATCCCCCAGCCCGCCGAACTCGTTCGCCAGGAACTGCGCATAGGTATCGGTCTGGTAGCCGCCATTCGATTTATTGATGGCTTGCGCCTCACCGCCCCACGGCAGCATCTCGTAGGTGAACCAGAGCGGCGCCTGTGAGAGGTGCGTGGTGGTGATGAGGTCCACTCCGCGCAAGCGTAAGGCCATCAACTCGTACGGCGTGTAGTGCATGCCATAGTTCATGGGGTACTGCACGCCCTCAGTCATGGCGCCGTCCGCCGCGATCCCGTCGTTGAGGAAATTGCGCGTCATGTCGATGCAAATTTGCTGGAGTTCCGGGTTATAACCCGGACGTCCTTCCAGCGCCATATTCGTCAACGCCAGGCGCGCGCAGCAAATGGCGGTCCAGTTGGTGGAATCACGTCCATTGGTGTGCGGGCCCTTCATCCACCAGGCCGTGCGGTACATATCAATGGTCGCGGGTCCGACCATGACGGCGAATATTTTCTCCGCGCGCAGCCGGTCCTCTTTCGTGAGTTGATCGTACACCCAGTCATAGGCCATCGCATACTCAGGTTCCCCCCAGTCGCCCAACGTCGCCGGCAACTTGTCGTTCGGCGGGAAAGTGGCGAGCCACAGGCGAAACAACTCCGCCGCCGCCCAGCCAGCGCGTTGGTCTCCGGTCAACTGGTAGACCAGCGCCGCGTTGGAAATCTTCTTCTTCGCGATGTCCTTGCGCAGTTCCGCCATCCACGTCGGGTCGTTCTTCTCCAGGTTGCGGATCAGTTCATCGTTACCGCCAAAGGCATCCTGGCGCAGACTCAGCAGCAGGCGTTGCCCGTCAGGCGTCTGTGCCTGCGCGCGCAAGCGCGGCAGGTCCGCCTGCGTGAAGAGCAGGCGCGGGTGTTCACCGGGCGGAATCGCCCAGGCCTCGCGCGGGGACGATTTGCCCCAACAGGCCGTAACGAGGAGCAGTAGGCCGAGATAACACACGGCATGCACCATTTTCATAACAGGTCACTCCTTGGATCATGACGGTATGAGAGGAGAATCGAGGAACGCTTCCTCGAATGATTGCGGCGCACCGCAATGAGTAGAAACGCCGTGCGGACTCCGTCGCGCAAGCGCAGGGTTCAGGGGGCAGCAACGCGCGCATCACCAGCGACGCGGTCACACGTTCATTGTCCAACCGCACCTTCGATTCGTCAACGGGTCCTGGGCGTGCAGTGAATTAAACAAGTTAAATCGCAGCGCCGTTCAGTAACGTACGGGTGCTTGGCTGGATCATAAAACACCGCAGACCTATCGTATTGGCATTCTAAGCGGATGCCGAGACGGCGTCAACAGCAGCAACGGTGTTTTGCCTTGCAACATTTTGCAAGAGACGACCGAACTGTCGATGAGGTACATTAATGCGGACGGCCCCATCCCCACAGTCCTCGTCGCGACAGGATCCTTGGCGGCTATCTGGCGAACGTGGCGCGTTATTGAGGAGCGGGTGCGCGCGGGGAGAAAACGGGAAAAATTGACCGAGGCGGTGGGGCTACAGCACGGTTTGAAACAGGGCCATAGCCCGGCTATCCCCGGCTGGAAACCACAGCCTGGGGGTGTTTTCGTATGCCGTGAGACCCCCCGCTCCCGAGAATAGCGCCGCTACGGGGCCATCTCCTCCGAGATGTCGTAGCAGGGGAGCACATCTTTGCCCCCAAGGAGGTCGTCAAAGTTGAACACGCCGGTTATCCCCATCCATTCCTGAAAGGTTTTCAGCGGCTGCGCGGCATAGGCTTGCAGAATATCGCGGGCGTCAAAGTCCGCCGGCACCCATCCCGCCGGACAGGGCAAGTGCTTGACCCGTCCGAAAAGACGGCAGATCAACGGGCGTGCGGGGTAAATGAGGCAGAGGCGTGTTTCCGTATTGAGAAAAAGGCAGGCCTCATAGCGGATCTCTTCAAACCAGATGAGGTGTTTCTCCTGTGCCAAAACTTTGCGCACGGCCGACGCCTCCTGGCTGCGCAATTCTTCCACAATCCGGGTATACTCAAATTCAGAGATCTTTATGCCGGCCGTACAACGCAGCGCACAAGTGATGCACCCATCGCACGGAGCGTTCCAATCATTCATCAGAGGTCTCCGCCGCGCGACCGACGCGGGCCAGTTGCCGAGCCCGGCGTGCTTGCGCCTCGCGGTAACGCCGCATATCAGCATCCGTTTCGCAGCACAGCGGGGGCACAGGCGTCGGGTTGCCATCAGCAGCTAACGCCACCATGGTCAGATACGCGGAGCCCACATGCTCCACCTCCCCGCTGGTGAGGCGTTCGGTTTCGACGCGCACCCCGACTTCCATGGAGGTACGACCGACAAAGTTCACCGACGCCTTGACGGTAATGACGTCACCAATATATATTGGTCGGAGAAAGGTTAGGTGGTCGACGCAGACGGTGACCACGGGCTGGCGGGCATGCCGAATCGCCGCGGCGTAGGCGGCCTGATCGACGAGTCCCATCACCGTGCCCCCGTAGACATAGCCGTAATGGTTACTATCCCGGGGTAAGGCCACGACCGAGATCACAGAGTGTGATGCGCTGACAGGTTTGGCGTCCATATGCTATTGTTATACCATAACTAGCGCGTCTCTACCTAGCTTCCCAGCGATAACGCGAAAAGATCTTGCCGAGAAAACGGCGATCGCTTGGATTTTCTGCAATAACTATCGTAAAAATTGATGACCGGTGAGTAATTCACCGTCCGGGCAGCGGAAGCTGCCGGCGGTGTCTGCATACACTGAGGAGAAGCACCATGCAACGTTACCTGATAATCGCGCTCACGGCGACCCTGATTCTGGGTGGCCTCGCCGTCTCCGCGGCGAAAGCCTCGGATGCCGAAGAACAACGTCAGGTGGCCGAAAAGTTTCTCATCGCCTACTTCCGCCAGGATATGAAGACCGCACGCCAGTGTCTGCCCGTGAATGACGAGTACCTGTTCGCCCAATATCCCTTTAACGGTACGCCCAAATTGTCCGAGCCCAAAGTGCACGAAAACCAGGCGTTGGTGGAATTCAACGGTTCATCCATCGATGGCAAATTCCTCGGCAAGGGCGGCATTCTCTTCCGGCAACGCAAAGGCGTCTGGTATGTACGCCAGGTGCTCTTCTACACCAAAATTCCGCGACTCTTCGGCTTACCCTCACATAGTGTCACTGATGTAGACCGCGCGCACGAGCCCAAAGTGAAAGCGCTCGCCGAGCGCTTTGTGGAGTGTTGGAAATCAAATAACACGGCCGGCATGTTCGTCAATTGGTTCGACTGGCCGCACGAGAACCCGCGCCTAGTGAGCGGGCTGACCCTGAGTGAATTCACGTGCACCAACTACACGACGTATTGGAAAGACCCGTTCATCAACTATTCCGTGAAAGCCACCTACCACTATGGCATTTTATCCTATTCGATGACCATGCATGGCGGGCTGGTGCTCATGAAAGAAGGCGAAAACTGGAAGGTGCGCGGCAACCAGCTCATTTTCGATTTCTAGCAGCTTGTTGAAGTACTCCGGTGGTCAGTTAGCTGGCGGCGGAGTACTTCAACAGGCTGCTAGCCGCGTGCGTTGCGTAACTTGGCCGCCATCCCGTTACAAATAGGGCGATGGCGGCCTGGCATCATCCCCTCCATCCATCCCCACGCCCGTCCTTGGTCGTCTGTCACACCGTTCCACCACCGATGTCCGCCTGCCTGCCCGCAGCCCACCGTCCCGTATGCTACAGTGAACGCGCAGTGAGGGTTGGCCATGTACAATGACGCGGTCATCGCGAATAAAGTGCGCGAGGCGATCTTGCTCAATCCACGGGTGAGCGCACAGGATATTTCCGTGACCTGCCTCGACCGGGTGGTCGTGCTCTCGGGTGGCGTGGATACCCCCGAGCAGTTGCGGCTGGCGGAGGAAACCGCGCAAACGGTGGAGGGTGTCGTGCGCGTCGATAGTCACCTCTACGTGCACACGGGGCGCTGGCCACCCATCGAGCCGGAAATATTGCCGTGGACGGGAGGCCGCTGACGTATGACACGCGATCCGGTGAAACTCGCGGTGGTCGGCGACATCCACTGGCATATCGACCGACGTCGCACCTTCCATCACCATTTCGAAACGGTGCACGAAGTGGCGGATTTCCTCGTGCTGCCGGGTGACCTCACCGGGTCCGGCCTGCCCGAGGAGATGGCGCTGCTGGCGAACGTGCTCGCCCAGGTGCGCGTGCCGGTCATCGTGGTCCTCGGGAACCATGACATGCATACGGATCACACGGAAGAGGTAGTGGCCATCCTGCGCGACGCCGGCGTACATGTGCTGCGCGGCGGCGGCGATGCCGTCACTCACACCGTGCGCGGCCTCACCGTCGGCTTCTGTGGCACCAAGGGCTTCTGCGGCGGTTTTGGCGCGCGCTGTCTCACGCCCTTCGGCGAGCCGACCATTAAGAGCTTCATCAGCGAGACCAAAGAGGAAGCCGCGCGCATCGAGTACGACCTGCAAAATCTGCCCACCGACCTGCGCATCGTGGTGTTGCACTACTCGCCGATCGAAGCCACCGTGCATGGGGAACCCCCCGAACTCTATCCCTTCCTGGGCAGTTCCCTGCTCTGTGAACCAATCGATCGCCTGGGCGCGAATCTCGTCGTACATGGTCACGCTCATTACGGCAGCGAACGCGGACACACTGAATCCGGCATTCCCGTGCGCAACGTCGCCTTGCCGGTGCTCAAACGTTCCTACGCGATCTTTGAATTCTCTCCCGACGCCTTACTGCTTCCCCCCATCGACGGCGATCCCGACCTCATCCTTCCCGTCGATGACTAAACGTCCCATGAGGACTTAAGGTAGGCTGGTGTCGACAGCACTGTCTGGAACAGGGCCATAGCCCGGCTATCCCAGGGCTGGATACAACAGCCTGAAGGAAATCTTTTTTCGCAGAACGAGCGGAAGCGGGGCGTTCTGCCCTGCGGGCAGGCCATCCTTCCACACGGTGCTGCTGGTACTGCCGGGTGCAAAGGCCAGTCAGCCCAATCATGTCTCCAGACATGAACGAGGTCATTGCCCTTCCTCTCGGCTGGACCAAGAGCACAGTTTGGAAGGATGGCCTGCCCTCGGTATGAGGGCAGAGAGCCCCGCTTCCTTACTGTTCAGACGGCGTTCTCCGCCGCATCAAACACCAGCACCGCGCCGCCATAAATTCCGGCGTCGTCGCCGAGGGCGGCGGGGACTATTTTGACCTCGGTGGCGGGGACCATCTTGCCGCGCCAGTTGGCGGTGCGCCGGATGGTGCCGAAGAGCAGGTCGCCCGCCTGGCTGATGCCGCCGCCGATGATGAGGATCTCCGGGTTGTAGAGCTGAATCAGGTTAGCGACGCCGATGCCCACCCACATGGCGGTTTCGTCGAGCACTTCGCGCGCCAGGGCGTCGCCGTTGTTGGCGGCCTGGGCGATGAGGGCGGGAGTAATTTTGTTCAGGTCGAAATTCGTTTCCGCCCCGAGGGAACTGGGGCGCCCGGTCTGCAGCAAGCGGTGCGCGCGTTCGATGATGGCGTCACGCCCGGCCATGGCCTCCCAGCAGCCGTGATTGCCGCATTGGCAGCGGCGGCCGTCAGGGGTGAGCGTCATGTGCCCGACCTCGGCAAAGCCTTCGCCCGAGCCGAGCATGAGCTTGCCATCGGCGATTAAACTGCCGCCGATGCCGGTGCCGAGGGTGATCATCACCATGTGGCGCGAGCCTTTGCCTGCGCCGAAGTAGAATTCGCCCATGCTGGCGGTCTTCACGTCGTTGCGCATATAGGCGGCGACCTGGAAATGCTCTTCGATACGGGCGAGCAGCGGGACGTTCGTCCAGCCGGCGAAATTCGGCGAGTAGAGCACGATGCCCTGCGCGGAGTTATGGCGGCCCGGCACACCCATGCCGATGCCCATGAGCTCGGTGCGCACGACCCCGGCGGTGGCCATCGCTTCCTCGGCGGCCTCGATGATCATCTGCTGGGTCGCGGCCAGCCCTTCCATGGCGCGGGCGGGGCGGCGCGCTTCCGCTAGCTTCTTGCCTTCACGCGTAATGACGCCGGCACGGACATTGGTGCCCCCGACATCTATTCCGACCGCAAACGTGCCTTGCGGGTTAAGCGCGAGTTGTACCACGGTAACATACCTCCTCGGGAAATCCTTTACGCTTTTCGCCCAAAACGAGGAAATCCCCTGCTGGGAAACGACGTAGGGTGCGGGTACTTTCTATGAGGTGATGCTGCGCACATCTGGGTTTTGTCGTGTTCGGCATCGGCTGGGGACAGGCACCTGAGTTGCTGCCGGTTACGCACGTTAACCCCTGCGTCCGTTGCCTGTCCCCCGAAAATAGCCGCTTTCGCCAATGCTGGAAGGAGTCTCACCTTGTCGTCTACCAGGGAGAAACAGCGGGGGACGGGCAACGAACGCCGCGCAAGATCGGTACCGGGAGCAAGCAGGTGCCCGTCCCCAACCGGCCACGATTTCCCAACTGTCAATACGGAGTACGGAGGAAGGCATGCCTTCCTATGCGCCGAGCAGTTCCTTGACGCGGGCGATGTTCCATTGCGCAAGGGTGGCGAGTTTGACGGCGCTGCTGGTGACCACGGCGCGTAGCGCCTCGCGGGCGTCCCAGTGCTGCCGCAGGGCGGTGGTGAGCCCCTCGGGGGTCACCTCATCCCAGTCGAGCGGGACGGGGAGGCGGGAGGCGAGGGAGAAATCGAGCACCTTGGGGTCGTAGGAGATGCCGAAGGCCGGCACGTGCCGCTGCACGGCGAAGATGAGCGCGTGCAAACGCATGGCGACAATGAAGTCACAGCGCCCGATGGCGGCGAGCATTTCCGGTGCGGTAAGCGGGATATCGAGCACGCGGCTGTCCGCCGGGGTCCAGCCGGCCATTTCCTCCGCGATGGGCAGATCAGTCGTATACTGCATGGGCAAAAAGAGCAACTGCGCGCCGCTGTGCTCTGCCAGTGCGGCCAGGGCATCAGCAATGGCGGTGTAGCGTTCCTCACTGCGTGGACCGGGCCAATGGCGAATGGCGACTCCGATGACCGGACGCTTGGCCGGTAGGTGGGATTCCCACCATTGCGCCAGGGGCGCGGAGTCGTTGGGGGCGAGCAGAAAGCTGGGGTCGGCGGTCACCTCGACGGGCGGGGTCTCCACGCCGAGCGCCCGCAGGTACGCCGCCGAGGCAGCGTCACGCACGGTGATGGTGTGAAGGCGGTTGAGTACTTTCTTTGCCAAAAAGCGATTGATGGGATTGCGCAAGGGCCCGACGCCCTGCGCCAGCATCATCGTCGGCACCCCGGCGCGCTGCGCGAGCCAGAGCACGCCCAGGTAATAGAGCGGCGAACGGAAACTGGTGACATCTTGCAGCAGGCTGCCGCCGCCGCTGATGAATAAATCGGTATGGCGCAGTTCGGCCTGAATGACGGCGCGGTCCATGCGCGGGATGGCGTCCACGCCGTGGAGCTGGCGCGTGCCTTCCGGATCGGCGGAGAGGACAACAGGGCGCACGTTGGGCAATTCCGTGCGCAGCCCGGCGAGGATGCCGCCCAGTACCGCCTCGTCACCGATATTATTGAAGCCGTAGTAGCCGGAGAGTAAGACTTGTTTCATAATGTGTGACGTCCATGTGATGCAATGTAGACCATATCGTGTTCGGTACAGACCTGTAAGACCTCATCATTGGGGAGAGGGCTGCACGCGGCGGGTCTTACTTGAGGGCGCGGCGAGCGATACGAGCGGCGACATCGTTGGGCGCACGGCCTATGAGCTCAACTTCATCTTCGCGATATTCTTCAAAGAGCACTTCACCGCGCGCGTGGAACTCGGCCACCAGGTCCCCGGCGGACAGCGGGAGGCGGGCATCCACGTCCTGCCAGCGCGAGCGAAGCAAGGTGACGATTTCGCGTTCCAACTCGTCCATGCCTTCGCCGCGGCGCGCGCTGAGGAAGACTCGGTATGGATAGCGCGTGGCTAACGTGCGCAGCAGCGCGGGATCTTCGACCTCATCCATCTTATTGAAGGCCATAATGACCGGCTTGTCGGCTGCGCCCAGATCACCGAGCACCTTTTCCACGGTTTCCACCTGCTCGACCCATCCCGGATTGCTCGCGTCAATGACATGGACCAGCAATTCGGCGCTCAGCACTTCCTCCAGCGTGGCGCGGAAGGCGGCGACCAGCTGTGTGGGCAGGTTGCGAATGAAGCCGACGGTATCGCTCACCAGGGCGCGCGTGCCGTTGGGAAAGATGACGTCGCGCGTAGTGGGGTCGAGCGTGGCGAAGAGCTTATCTTCGACGAAGACTGCCGCATCTGAGATGGCGTTGAGCAGTGTCGATTTGCCGGCGTTGGTGTAGCCGACCAGGCTGACGAGGGGAATCTGCGACTGCGCGCGCTGGCTGCGCTGCACGGTGCGGCGGTGGCGGATCTCCTCCACCTTCCCTTTGAGCATGGCGATGCGGTCGCGCACCAGGCGGCGGTCCGTCTCGATCTGCGTTTCACCGGGGCCGCGCAGGCCGATGCCACCGCGAATGCGCTCTAAGTGCGACCACATATTCGCCAGACGTGGCAGCAGGTATTGCAGTTGCGCCAGTTCGACCTGCAGTTTGCCTTCGGCGGTATGTGCGCGGCGCGCGAAGATATCCAGAATCAAGCCGGTGCGGTCGATCACCTGTGCATCCAGCAGTTTTTCCAGGTTGCGCTGCTGTGACGGGTAGACGTCGCCATCGATGATCAGCAGCGTGGCGTCGCCGCGCTCCATCACCTCGCGCACTTCATCGACCTTGCCGCTGCCGATATAGGTGCGCGGATCGGGGGTAGCGCGTCGCTGCGTGATCACACCGACGACCTGGCCGTTGGCGGTATCCGCCAGCCGCTCCAGCTCGGCAAGTGATTCTTCCCAGTCGGATTCCGGATCGGTCAGCGCTGCCAGTACCACGCGCTGGCTCTGTGCCGGAGTCGGGTCTACTTCGTATGTTTCTGCTCGTGCCATCACTGCTATGATACCATTAAAGCGAGGCAAGCGTCCAAAGATCATGGACGCGTGTCGCAAAAAGCGCACGCGCGCTTGCCCCGTGATGCGCCGAAGGCAACAACATGATGCAAGAGACTTTGTCCTCTGCAGTCACGCACCCGGTGCGCCGTTTTCCCCATGGCTAAAACTCGGAAGATGCGCCTTTTGCGGATAGTCACCGCGAGCCCGGCCGTCTCTTTCATGCCCAAGAACGGCCGGGCTCTTGCCCTGTTCCAAACGGTGACTCTGATTCCGACGCATGTCGGTGGTCGCGACTTAGTCGGCCAACCGACACATAGCCCCGCTATCCCCGTCAGGACACAAACAGCCCGGCGTGTGCGCTCAAACCCAATGATAAACCCCTCTCCCAGCATTGGGAGAGGGGTCGGGGTGAGGGCCATTCCTCGAACAACGGGTGTCAGATAAAGATGCCGCGCGGGCTGAGCTGCGCAGTGGCCCCCCCATCGACATTGAGGATTTGTCCGGTGACATACGAGGACTGGCTACTGGCGAGAAAGGCGACCGCGGCGGCGATTTCCGCCGGGGTGCCGTAGCGTCCGAGCGGAATGTACGGTTGGGCGATCGCTTCGAAGGGCACTTCCTCCTCATAGACCAATTCATTACGCTGCCGCCAGGGGAACTCTTTGGACTTACGGTGCATATCCCGGCCCAACGTGGCCCCGGGGGCAATGGCGTTGACGCGGATACGGTAGCGCGCGAGTTCAATCGCGAGAGAGCGCGTGAAGGAATCGACCGCGCCCTTACTGCTATCGTAGGCGACCATATTGTAGTGCCCACGCGAAGCGCCGATGGTGGAGATGAAGATGATGCTGCCGGATTGCTTGGGAATCATCAACTCCGTCGCCTGCTTGGCCAGCGTGAAGGCGCTGCGCGTGTTCGTGGCAAAGACATCGTCCCAGATATCGGCGTTCGTCTTTTCAAAGCTGCCGCTTTGCACGCGCGCCGCGTTATGCACGAGCACGTCGAAGGTACCCTGCTCCCCGCGAATGTGGGTGAAAACACGCGCGACGTCGTCCTCATTGGCGACATCGGCCAGCACTGACGTCGCCAGTCCGCCCTGCTCACGAATCATGTCCACGGTCTCCAGCAGCGTTTCCTCGGTACGGCCGCAGATATAGACATGCATGCCTTCCGCCGCCAGGCGCAAGCTCATGCCGCGACCGATACCCGCGCCGCCACCGGTGACCAGCGCGATTTTGCCCTGCAGGTCAGAAAAACACGGCCCCTGTGGGGGGTGCACGATTTCCGTCATAACAATACTCCTTACGGGTAGACGGGCGTGCCATCGGGGGTACGCGCGACGGTCCATTCCAACACGCCATCCGGGCAGGGATACTGCGCGGCTAACGCTTCATTGATGTCGATGCCGAGCCCCGGCTTGTCGTTCGGGTAGGCATAGCCGTTCCGTATCTCGGGGCAGCCGGGGAACATCTCCTGCTCCAAGTCGGACAGCCCACTCCATTCCTGCACGCCGAAGTTACGGCTGCTGATATCGAGGTGAATATTCGCGGCGTGGCCGACGGGCGATTCATCCGGAGGCCCGTGCCACGCCGTGCGCACGCCGAAGGCTTCACAAAGCGTGGCGAGCTTTTTCGCCGGGGTGATACCGCCAATGGCGCTCACGTGGCAACGGATGTAGTCAATGAGCCGGTTGGCGATGAGGGACTTCCATTCCTGCTGATTGGTAAAGAGCTCGCCCATGGCCATCGGCGTGGTGCACTGCTGGCGCACGTTGGCAAACCAGTCCAACTGTTCGGGCGGCAGCAGATCTTCCAGGAAAAAGAGCCGGAACGGTTCCAGCTCTTTGGCCAGGCGCACGGCGGTAATGGGCGCCAGGCGCTCATGCACATCGTGCAAGAGGCCGATCTCGTCGCCGACGGTGTCCCGCAGGTGGGCGAAGAGGCGCGGCACGCTGCGCGCATAGGCTTCGTCATCGTAGTACGCGCCGGGCAGCGCGCCGTCAGGGCGATGTTCCTGATCGGAGAAACCGCCGTAGCCGCCCATCTGGCAGCGCACGTACCGGTAGCCCTGCGCCATCAGCGCACGGAGATTATCTTCCACCTGCACGGGGTCACGTCCGTCGGCATGGCGGTACACCGCCACGCCGTCACGGCATTTGCCGCCCAAGAGTTGGTAGACGGGCATGCCGGCGAGTTTGCCTTTAATGTCCCAGAGCGCCATATCGATACCGGAGAGGGCATTATTCATCACCGGCCCGGTACGCCAATAGGCGTTGACATGAGAAGTCTGCCAGATATCCTCGATGCGCTGCGGATCTTTGCCCACGAGGAACGGCTTGAGGAAATCCTCGACGACGGAGCGCACGGCCAGGTGGCGCTGCGTAAAGGTGGCGCAGCCCAAGCCGTACAGTTCCGGTTCCGAGGTTTCCACTTTGATGACAATGAGGCGTTTTTGGATGTGGCCTTTGCCGGGCGATGTAAGTATCGCACGGATGTTGCGGATGGTAAGTGGCGACATAAACTCCTACCTTTGTTCGCGCGTGGCCAACACCCGAAGATCCACTTCGGAAGCGCCGTGCGCGATGTGCAGCACCCGTTGGGGTATCGGGTGCACGTCCTCTTCAAGCTTACTACACTGAGTAGCGATCTCCTCCCCTTTCCTGCGCATGAAACACTTTTTCATTAAAAATCGTCATGGGCGCAGCGGGAGCGCATGACCAGCGGGCGGCGGGGCAAACCTGCCGACTTGTCAGTATGTTCTTCCTCGCTGGAGCACGATACACGCGACCGATCTCGCCCTGTGCGGGGTGCCCGGTAGGTAATGAGAGCAACCGACACGCGGAGCATGCCCCGTATGAGGCGGGCTGTCCCCTGTTTTGTGCAAATTTCTCCCCGTGTGTGGATAACTTTTTTGCAGCAGGAGAGGAGTTTTTGCCCACGGCGCGGACGCGGCGCTTTGGAGAGCAAGGCGCTATCCCTAGTGTGAAAAATCTATTAGTTTGCCATTGACACCCTAATTCTGGGGGTGTAGTATATGCCAGCTTCTAGTGATGGACACTAGGGGCGTGTGGGAGAGACCACCATGCGCTGTCCGTTTTGCCAGGCAGATGATACGCGGGTTATTGAAACGCGCGCGAACGAGGAGCAGGGGACGATCCGCCGTCGACGCGAGTGTCAGGAGTGCCACCGCCGGTGCACGACCTACGAGCGGCATGAAGAGCCGCAGTTGTACGTGATTAAGAAGGATGGCCGTCGCGAGCCGTTTGATCGCGAGAAGCTCCTCTACGGCATCACCAAAGCCTGCGAGAAGCGCCCGGTCAGCCGTGAAGCGATTGAGCAAGTCGCCTACGAGATCGAACGCAGCTTGCGCGACGTACTGAAGGACGAAGTGCCTTCCTCTCACCTGGGCGATATGCTCATGCGGCACCTGCGCGACCTCGATGAGGTGGCCTACGTGCGCTTCGCCTCCGTCTACAAGGAGTTCCGCGATGTGGGCTCCTTCCTGGACGAGATTGAGCGTCTGTTCGAACGCAGCAAACACGAAGCCCAGGCAGATGCGCAACCCTGTCTGTTCGAGGGGTGAAATCCTTCGACGGTTTCGTCTTACACCCGTTGTGTTGATAAGTATTTTTCATTTATTTGAAGGAGGAAGGCCCCCATGTCCAGCCTAGATTTATCGGCGGAAGACCACACGCAGACCGAAAGCAGCTTATTCGCTCCGGATCCGGCGGGGGTATTGCGCCTGCAGCGCCTGTTCACCACGGAAGGTGTGCACCCATTCGATGAAGTGGAATGGGAAGAGCGTCATGCGAGCATCACCGCCGAGAACGGCGAAGTGATTTTTGAAGCGAACGACGTAGAAATGCCCACCTCCTGGTCGCAGATGGCGACGAACGTGGTGGTGTCGAAATACTTCAAAGTCAGCCTGGGACAGACCAGCCGGGAGAAGAGCCTGCGCTCGCTCATTACGCGTGTGGTCGAGACGATCACGAAATGGGGCGAAGAGGGCGGCTACTTCCGCGCCGCCTCCGAAGCGCGCTTGTTTGCCGATGAGTTGACGCACCTGGTGCTGCATCAGAAGGCGGCCTTCAACAGCCCGGTCTGGTTTAACGTGGGCACCGAGATCGAGCCGCAATGCTCCGCGTGCTTCATCAACAATGTCGAGGACACCATGGAGTCCATCCTAGGGTTGGCGCGCACAGAGGGCATGCTCTTCAAGTTCGGCTCGGGGACGGGCACCAACTTTTCCGCGTTGCGCTCCAGTCGCGAGCGCTTGAGCAACGGCGGCTATGCCTCCGGCCCGGTGTCCTTTATGCGCGGTTACGACGCCTTCGCCGGGGTGATCAAATCCGGTGGGCGCACGCGCCGCGCCGCGAAGATGGTCATCCTCAACGCCGACCATCCGGACATTCACGAATTCATCAACTGCAAGGCGCACGAAGAGAAGAAGGCGTGGGCGCTCATCGACGCCGGCTACGACGGCTCCTTCGGCGGCGAAGCCTACTCCAGCGTCATGTTCCAGAACTCGAATAACAGCGTGCGCGTCACCGACGACTTCATGGACGCCGTCATTCGTGATAAAGACTGGAATACCCGCACCCGCACCGGCGAGGTGATGGACACCTTCAAGGCGCGCGACCTGATGCATGACATTGCCACGGCGACCCATCTCTGTGGCGATCCGGGGATGCAGTTCGATACCATTATCAACGAGTGGCATACCTGCGCGAACTCCGGCCGCATCAACGCCAGCAACCCGTGCTCGGAATATATGTTCCTCGATGACAGCGCCTGCAACCTGGCGTCCTTGAACCTGATGTTGTTCCGCAAGGCGAACGGCGATTTTGACGTGCCGTCCTTCCGCCATGCAGTGCAGATCATGATTATCGCGCAGGAAATCATCATCGACCGCGCCGCCTACCCGACGCCGCAGATCAGCAATAATTCCAAGCGCTACCGCCCGCTGGGGCTGGGGTACGCCAATCTGGGCGCCATGTTGATGGCCTACGGGTTACCCTATGACAGCGATGAAGGGCGCGCCGTCGCCGCCGCCGTCACCGCCATCATGACCGGGCAGTCGTACAAGACCTCGGCGGAGATCGCCTCCCGCGTGGGCACGTTCAGCGAATACACGAAAAATCGCGAACCCTTCCTGCGCGTCATCAATAAGCACCGCACGCAGGTGGACCGCATCGAGCGCCTGCGCAGCGTGCGTGACTTGATCAAGGCCGCGCGCACCACCTGGGACGAAGCGATGAAACTCGGCGAGCAGTACGGCTATCGCAACGCACAGGTGACCGTGCTCGCGCCTACCGGCACCATCGGCTTCATGATGGACTGCGATACCACCGGCGTCGAACCGGATATCGCCCTGGTGAAGTATAAAAAGCTGGTCGGCGGGGGCATGCTCAAGCTGGTCAACCAGACCGTGCCCGAGGCGCTGAAGAACCTCAATTACACCGAGGCGCAAATCTCCGAGATCTTGCAATACATCGAGACGCACGGCACCATCGAGGGCGCGCCCGGCCTACACGACGAGCATTTGCCGGTCTTCGATTGCGCCTTCAAACCGGCGAACGGCCTGCGCGCGATTCACTACATGGGCCACCTGCGCATGATGTCGGCGGTGCAGCCGTTCATCTCCGGCGCGATCAGCAAGACGGTGAACATGCCGCCGGAAGCGACGGTGGATGACATCGCCGAGGTCTACATGGAGGCATGGCGTCTCCGGATAAAAGCCGTCGCCGTCTATCGCGATGGCTGCAAGCGCACCCAGCCGCTGAATACCAAGCTGGACGGCGCCGGCAGCGCGTCCGTCGCCAAGGCCGACGTCAAAGTGGAATTCAAGCCCATGCGCCGCCGCCTGCCCGACGAGCGCCGCGCGGTCACCCATAAATTCAGCGTGGGCGGCCACGAAGGTTACCTGACGGTCGGCCTCTATGAAGACGGCATGCCGGGCGAAATTTTCGTCAAGATGTCCAAGCAAGGCTCCGTCGTCTCCGGGCTCATGGACTCCTTCGCCACCGCCATTTCCATGGCGCTGCAATACTGCGTGCCGCTACAGGTGCTGGTGGATAAGTTCAGCCACACGCGCTTCGAGCCCTCCGGCTGGACGACCAATAAAGAGATCCCCATGGCGAAGTCGCTCATGGACTACATCTTCCGCTGGATGGCCATCAAGTTCCTACCGAAAGAAGTCACCGCGCAATACGTCACCTCGACCGCGATCGTGACGGAAGATGTGGCCACCCCCGCCCCGACCATCGAAGACGAAGTGGCCGCGCTGGTACGCCAGGCGGATGATAGCAAGCTGACCTTCGACAACCAGTCCGACGCGCCGCCCTGCCCCACGTGCGGCGAAATGATGGTGCGCAACGGTTCCTGCTACAAATGCCACAACTGCGGCGGCACCAGCGGCTGCAGCTAACGCACCCATCGCTACACGCAAAGCACAAGGCCAGCACCTACCGCAGGTGCTGGCCTTGTGCTGAACCTTGATTTACTTGATGGAAGGATTCGGGGATGCTCGGGTAGAGACAACCTCACGCTCCAGCAAAATCGCGACCCTATCCCCGGTCCATAAATCCTTCCATCAGGCAAATCAAGGTTCAGACCATTCAGCGCCCGACAAACGCCGCAACAATATACGGACGGGTGAGAACGAAGATGGCGGCGAGGATGATCACCAGGCCGATGACCCCGAAAGGGATGAGCGCGGTGAGTGGGATATGATGTAGCGGCAACAGCTTGGCGCTGATGTAGCCGGTCACGCCGAAGAAGACCAGCAAGGCGAGCGGCGTCAGCAGGCGGCCCCAGGCGGCCAGACGCATCAGGCCGGTACCGCCGGCGGCGAGTAGGCCAAGTGCGACGGTTAGCAACACGGCAGCCAGGGTGAAGGACGGGTCGAACTGTTCTCTTTTTGAAAGCGCATTAAACAAAATGACTGCCCACATACCGATGGGAAAAACCAACAGCAGCGTCGCGAAAAAAAACTGGACCATGGCGATGACGACCACCAGGGTCGGTCGCGTCAATTCGTCGGATTCGAAAGTTAGCGGTGTGTCTGCCATATACCCCTCCTGTGCGCTTCAAACAGCCTCTCCGGTAGTATACCACAGCCGCGAAATCGCTTCACGGGTGATGCCGGGTGCGGAAAATCGGGTATAATGCCAGTAGCCTTATGAACGACACGCTCCGCCATAAAATTTCACAATTGCCTAACCAGCCCGGCGTCTACCTGATGCGCGATGCCGCGCGCACGGTGCTCTACGTGGGGAAAGCCAAGATCTTGCGCAACCGCGTGCGCACGTATTTTGGCGATATTCACGACGCGCACCCGCGTACCCAGACGATGGTCAGCCAGGTGGTCGATTTCGACATCATCGTCGTGGGCAGCGAGATGGAAGCGCTCACGCTGGAATCCACCCTCATCAAGCGTTACAAGCCGAAGTACAACGTGCTGTTGCGCGATGATAAAAGCTACCCGTACATCAAGATCACCACGCAAGATACCTTCCCGAAGATCGCCGTTGTGCGTGGCGCCCACCAGTTGCTCGATGGCTCGCGCTATTTCGGCCCCTATACCAACGTCTCGGCGATGTGGGATGTGGTGCGGCTGGTGCGACGCGTCTTCAAGGTACGCCAGGAGACGAAGAATTCGTCGAAACGCCACGCGGGGTGTACCTGGGACGAGCATGGCGCGCTCATGAAACGGCCCTGCCTGGATTACGACATTCGCCAATGCAGCGGCCCGTGCGCGCAACTGGTGACGCGCGAGGAATATGACGAGCAGGTGAAGCAGGTGCTGCTCTTTCTGGAAGGGCGCATGGATCACCTCATCGGCGAACTAACGGCGGAGATGGAAGCGGCGGCGAGCGAGCTGCGCTTTGAAGCGGCGGCGCGCGTGCGCGATAAACTGTTCAGCCTGCAACAGATACAGCAAGACGCCGAGTTGGTTTCCGCCAAGCATGAAGATATGGATGTCATCGCCTATGCCGCGCGCGCGGACGACGCGTGCATTACCGTCGCCATCGTGCGCGGCGGCAAGCTCGTCGATCAGCAGCATTACTTGTTGGATGGCATGACCGGGGTCGAGGGCGATGAATTACTCAGCGCGTTTGTGTCGCAACGCTATGGCGAAATGGGCTCGCCACCGCGCTTGCTGCTGCTGCCCCACCCCGTCAGCGGGCAGGAACTGCTTGCCGATTGGCTCTCCGCACATCGCCGGCAGCGCGTACGCCTGCTGGTGCCGCGCCGGGGACCGAAGGCCGATGTGGTAGCGATGACGGCGGAGAACGCGCGTATTTACCTGGAGCAAGAGCAATCGAAAGCCTCGGAAGAGGCGAGCAAGGCGCGCGAGGCGCTGCGGGAGTTAGCGGAGATTCTGGGCCTATCCGAGCCGCCGAAACGGCTGGAGTGCTACGATATTTCCACCTTGCAGGGGGAAGACGCGGTTGGCTCCATGGTGGTGTTTACCGACGGCCTGCCGGATAAAGCGCAGTATCGCCGTTTCAAAATTCGCCATTACACCGGCGCGCCGGACGACTACGCCATGATGCGCGAGATGCTGGAGCGTCGCCTGGGCGCGGCGCTCATGAAGTCGCGCAAGTTTTCCGTGCTGCCGGACTTGATGGTCATCGACGGTGGCAAAGGGCAGCTCGGGATTGCCGTCAAGGCGATGGCCGAATTGAATCTGCAACGGCCGGTCATCGGCCTGGCGAAGCGCTACGAGGAGATCTTCCGTCCGGGGCAGGAGCACGGGCTGATGTTGCCCAAATACTCACGCGCCCTCCACCTGCTGCAATGCGTGCGCGACGAGGCGCACCGCTTTGCGCTGAAGTACCACACCATACTGCGCAGCCGCCGCGTGCGCGAGAGCGTGCTCGATGAGATTCCGGGGGTGGGGCCGTCGCGGAAGCAGGCGTTGCTACAGGAACTCGGCAGTTTGGAGCGAATTCGGAAGGCCAGCGTGGACGAGTTGGCCAAAGTGCCCGGCATTTCGCGCGCGCGCGCCGAGAGTATTCTCGCGGCGTTGCGCCAGATACCGGCAGATGCGTAAACTTGGTGACCTTGAACCGCTCAAACGGCGAGCATCAGGAACAGTTTGACTAATTGGCGTGCGATGTGTGCTGTGAATCGGCAGGTCTGCCGATGGCTGTCATAATGTACGGCAATGCGTGGCGCTTAAAAACGGGAATTGGTCCCGACGAGGTCAGGATGTCCCGCGGGGGAAGCGGAGCCAAAGAGTCAACACAGCGTTCGTCGCGCTTGAGCGGTTCGGTCACGGACTATATCTCCTCAAGTATGAGGGCTCTGCTTTCTATATTCCACAGAGCGACCGCTGTTTGATATACCGCGCAATTATTTTTTTTAATATCCCTGGAAACGCCAATCTCCTGATTGGCGTTTTTCGTTTTGTGATGCGGAAAGCAGCGGGATGCAGATTGAGGAGCCGCGGTACTATGCGCGCCGCGGCTAAAAAAGAGGTCCCCGCCGTTAACTCGGGTGTCGCGTCAGAGACGTTGGGCACTCGATGTCGTCGCTTTCCCTTGCCCCGATAGGGGCACGCAGCCACTAGCCACCAGTGCAGCGCAGCGGAACTGGTGGATTACCGGATAATAGGTCAATCAGCCCCGAAGGTGGCGACAGCAGGGACGTCTGTCGCCCTTTCAGGGCTAGGCCTCATGGGCGGACATGGTCCACGGGTTCCGCGTTGCTTCACCCGTGGCTAGTGGCTGCGGGCTCCGTCGGAGCCAGGGGAGGGAGCGGTGTTTGCAATGCATCTCCGAAGATGTCTCGCGATCACATGGGCCACATGGCGTTTCCCTGCTTGTTCCGTAGGGAGACGTGTGAGTGAAACGAAAATCGCCAATCAGGAGATTGGCGTTCCCAGGGGGGGCTAGCCTAACAACTCCACGGCGGCGTCGAGGATGCGGTGCGCCATGGCGGCTTTCTGCTGCAGGGGTAGTTCTGCACGCCGTCCGTCGGCATAGAGCAGTACCGCGCGGTTGGTGTCGGCGGCGAAGCCGGCTTCCGGGATGGTGATGTCGTTGGCGACGATGAGATCCGCGTGTTTGCGCGCCATCTTTTCTGCCGCGAACTCTTCCAGCCGTTCGCTTTCCGCCGCGAAGGCGACGATGAGCTGTCCGGGGCGCTTTGCCTGGCCGAGTTCGGCGAGGATGTCGGTGGTGGGGACGAGTTGCAGCGTTTCGCCCGCTTTCCCAAGCTTTTTCATCTTCTGCGTCGCCCGTATCGCCGGGGTAAAGTCGGCGGGGGCGGCCGCGCCGATGATGAGGTCGGCTTGCTGCGCCGCCGTGCGGACCGCTTGCGCCATATCTTCCGTCGAGATGACGGGGATGACGGTGACGCCTGCCGGTGCGGGCAACTGCACGGGGCCGCTAATGAGCGTCACCTGCGCGCCGCGCGCGTGGGCGGCGGCGGCGAGGGCGTAGCCCATCTTGCCCGTGCTGGGGTTGGAGAGAAAGCGTACCGGGTCGAGGTATTCACGCGTAGGCCCGGCGGTAATGACGACCGTGCGCCCGCACAGATCGGCGGTCGGTGCAGATTGGGCTAGGAAAAACGCTTGCACCGCGGTGACGATCTCCTCCACCGGGGCCATGCGCCCGCGCCCGCTGTAGCCGCAGGCGAGTGCCCCAACGGCCGGCCCGACGAAGCGCACGCCGCGCGCCTCCAGCAACTGCCGGTTCGCCTGCGTCGCCGTGTGCTCCCACATATGTACATTCATGGCGGGGGCCAGCAGCACGGGTGCAGTGCACGCCAGCGCGGTGGTGGAGAGCAGATCGTCCGCGAGGCCGGTGGCGAGTTTCGCCATGATGTTCGCGGACGCGGGGGCGATAAGCAGGAGATCGGCGTCGTCGGCCAGGCCGATATGCTGCACGTCCCACGTCTGCGCGGAATCGAAGAGCCCTTGATTGACGGCGTTGCCGCTTAAGGTCTGCAGCGTAACGGGGGTGATGAACTCGGCGCCGTGCGCGGTGAGAATGACGCGGACATCGACGCGACGCTCCGGGCGCTGCGGGTCGCGCAACGCGCGCAACTGCCGGATGATCTCCGCCGCTTTGTAGGCGGCGATGCTCCCGGTAATGCCGAGGACGACCGTAAAGCGCGTGGCGTCACCCATTGAGCCCATCCTCCTCCAGCAGCGCCGTGAGATCTTGGCGCCAGGGGCGCGCGCGTTCCGCCAGCGCGATGGCGCACAGGCGATCCGTGGCGTCGGAGATGCGGTCGTTGATGATCAGGTACTCATACTGGTCCACGCGCGCCAATTCCTGCCGCGCGTTGCGCAGTCGGCGATTAATGGTTTCCGCATCTTCCGTATTCCGTTGCGACAGGCGACGCGCCAATTCCTGCCAACTGGGCGGGGCGAGGAAGATGAGGATGGCTTGCGGGAACTGTGATTTGACCTGCAGCGCGCCCTGCACATCGATTTCCAGCACGACATCCATCCCCTCGACGAGTTGCTCCGTCACCCAGCCGCGCGGGGTGCCGTAAAAATGGCCGTGCACGGCCGCGTGTTCGAGCAGGTCGCCGCGTTCCAACATGAGAGCAAAGTCATCGGGCGAGACAAAAAAATAGTCGACGCCATGCACTTCGCCGGGACGCGGCGTGCGCGTCGTCACGGAGACGGAGGTGCGGATGTGCTCCAGGCGTAGCAAGGCATAGCGCAACACGGTATCCTTGCCCACCCCGGAGGGGCCGGACAAGATAAACAGGATGCCGCGCGTTGGTGGCTGCGGTGCAGGGTGTGACATGCTCATCAGGGCGTCGATACTTTCTGTGAATTATTTCCGCGGCGACTCATCGAGTTTGGCGTCGATGACGAGGTCGCGCATACCGGGAACCTTGCGCATGCTTTCGCCGATGATGCGTGCTTCTTCTTTAATGTTAATGTAATGCATGCCCACGGCCGGACGGAGTACGCCGCCAATGTAGACGATGCCATTCGTCACGGTGACGCGTACCTCTTCCAAATCGATGTTTTGGTACCGGTGTAATTCGTGTTCAACGAGCCGGTAGATACGTTTGTCTTCTACTCCCATGGTTTGTCTCCTTTTTACAAGTGCACGGTGGAGCGCGGCTCCACGGTAATGGGCACCAGCACCTTGTGATGGAGTTGGTTGCTCGGAGCATAGATCTTTGCTTCGAACGGCGCCACCGGCGCACGGCGCGCGGTATAGGGCAGTTGAATAATCCGCTGGCCGTTCGGCGGCAGCGGCGCGAATTCCAGTAACAGCCGGTTGCGATAGCGATCCATGCGTTCCGGTGGCGGGGACGGCGTGCCCCAATCCATGTCGCGCAAGAACGCGTCACCGATTTCCAGATAAATGCGCGAGCTGGGTCGATTGATCAAATTGGTCAGGCGCATGGTAACGGTGAACGGTTCATTCACGAACACCACTTGCGGCACGGCGGTCTCCACGCGTAACGGATTGCCCACGAAATAGCGGCCGATCGGATCGATGAACCAGGTGGCGGCGGCCAGGCCGGTCAGGATGAGCAATAATAAGGTGGCCACCCACAGTGGCGCCGGCAGCTTGGCCAGCATGCGCGACCCGCGCACCTCGTGCCGCGAGCGAAAATCCGGACAGTGCTTGGCGGCTTCGCCATCGGGCGTAAAGCGCACGTAGGCGCGCGGGTGGCGGCAACCGGTTCCTTCGTGGTGACGACAGGAGGGACAGCGTACCAGATCGTTATGACATTGCCCACAGTGCGGATACGCTAGATCGTCGCGGTGATTAATTAGCCCGCATTCCGGGCAACGGATGGGAAGCACCAGATCACCCCCGTCGGTCAATCCATCTTAACTGTACAATACGGCGAGGGTTTCCGCAAGGTGTGTGGTCTACATGCGCGACGGCTGTTTCATCGCATCGCGCCCGGCCTCGTTGAGCAGGCAGCCACGCTGGCAGTGCAGACGGCACGAGCCGTTGCACGGCTCGATATGGACGATGACGTGGGAGTTGGGGAAGCGGGCTTCAATAGTATCGGAGGTCGTCTCGGCAATGCGATGCGAGGCTTCCACCGTCATCTGCGCCTCGACCACCAGGTGATATTCCACGAAACGTGCATTGCCCGCCTTGCGCGTGCGTAAATGATGGAAACCGCGGATGGTGGGATAGAGCTGGCAGAGGTAGTCGCGAATCCACTGTTCCTCCTCGATGGGGATGCTGGTATCGAGCAGGTCACGGGCGGATTGCCGGGTCAACTCCCAGGCGGCATGGATGATGAGCAGTGCGACGGCGATAGCGGCGACCGGATCAACCCAGTGGAGATCCACGTGGAAGAAATGCTGGCCCACCCAGATCACAGCCAGGCCGAGCATGACACCCGCCGAGGTATAGACATCGGTGCGCAGATGCCAGGCATCCGCTTGCAGCGCGACGGATTCGGTGGCTTTGCCCACCTTGAAGAGTTGCTGCGACACGACGATGTTGGCGATGGCGGAGATGAGCATAATGAGCACGCCCAGTCCCGCTTCGCCCACCGCTTCGTGCGGACTGCGCAGCTTTTTCACCGCCTCGTAGATAATCCAGCCGGCCGCGAGAAAGATGAGCAACGCCTCCACCGTGCCGGAGATATTCTCGATTTTGCCGTGTCCGAAGGGGTGGTCCTCATCAGCCGGTTTGCCGGCGGTTTTCACCGCGAACAGCGCAATGACGGCCGCCAACAGGTCCACGCCGGAGTGAATCGCCTCGGAGATCACGGAGACCGAGCCGATCAACATCCCAATGATGAGCTTGAGCAACACCAACGTGGTATTGGAAAATACTGAAAGCCAAGCTACGGCGGTCTTCCGTCGTTGCGAATCCACGACACCCTCCCGAAGAGGCTGTTTTGACAGCCTCAAAACGCAAAAAACCTCGCGGGGTCTTCATGCGAAGTCCCACGAGGTTGACACGCTCGCTGCTCCGTTTAAGCGGAGCCCAGCCGCACCCCGCCTACGCGGGGTCGCCTGTTCTGTTAAAAGTGTAGTAAATCTCCGGCTCGGCGTCAACTGCCGGTCTGCCGTTGCCTGGTTTGGATGCCCCGAATCAGGGACGCTGGTTGCGCGAGGGAAGAAACCGGAATGAGTTTTCGCAGAGGCGCACGTCTTCCGCGGTAGGGGCGGCCCCTACACCGGCGTGGTTCCTTATGAGTACCGAATCAGGTGCCAAGTTATGCCCTGTTCCAAACAGTGACTACCATTCCGGCGCAGGGTTCACGAGCGAGCTCCACAGGGCGCAGTCAGCGACCACTGACGAACGCGAACATGACCGATTATGATATGCCCGCCCGTTGCCGGGCAGGCGCATTTATGTTAGCCTTAGCATACTGCGAAACTAACATTCATCGGTGCGTGACACCGTGCTATGAGGCCATACTATGGGCAATGATTTTTCCGAGCAAACCTTGACCCCTGCCGAACAGGCGGTGGTAGATCAATGCTATCGCGCCAAAGCCGCCGCGCGCCGGTTGGCCTACCTCTCCACGCAGGTAAAAAACGCCGCGTTGGAGGCGATGGCGCAGGCGTTGGTAGCGCAGCAAGCGCGTATCTTGCAGGCAAACGCCCAGGATATCCAGGCGGCGCAGGCGCGCGGGATGGCGGAGGCCATGCAGGACCGCCTGCTGCTCACCGCCAGCCGCATCGTGGCCATGGCCGACGGGCTGCGCGAAGTCGCCGCCTTGCCGGACCCGATCGGTGAAGTCATCGACGGCTGGCGTCGTCCGAACGGGCTGGAGATTCGCCGCGTGCGCGTGCCGCTGGGCGTGATCGGCATCATCTTTGAATCGCGCCCCAATGTCACCGTGGACGCCGCCGCGCTCTGCCTGAAATCGGGCAACGCCGTCGTGCTGCGCGGTGGCTCGGAAGCCATCCATTCCAATATCGCGCTCGCGCAAGTCATCGCCGAGGCGGCGTATGCCGCCGGTATCCCCGAGGGGGCTATCGAGTTCGTCGCCTCGACGGACCGCGCTGCCGCCCAGCAATTGATGCGCATGAACGGGGTGGTCGATGTGCTCATCCCGCGCGGGGGCGCCGGGCTGATCCAGACGGTGGTGCGCACGGCGACGGTCCCGACCATCGAGACCGGCGTGGGCAACTGCCATGTCTACGTCGATGCTTCGGCGGACCTGGACATGGCGGAAGAGCTGGTGGTGAATTCCAAGTGCCATCGTCCCTCGGTGTGCAACGCGGCGGAGACCCTGCTCGTGCACCGCGCCGTGGCGGAAGTCTTTTTGCCGCGCGTCGGCCAGGCGTTGCAGGCGCGCGGCGTGGAGCTGCGCGGCGACGAAGCCACACGCGCGCTCGTGCCCAACGTCACCCCCGCCACCGATGAGGACTACGCCGTCGAGTTCCTCGCGCTCATCATGGCCGTGCGCGTGGTGGACAGCATTGACGACGCCATGGACCACATCGACCGCTTTGGCTCCAAACATACCGAATTGATCGTGACGCGAGATTTTCATGCCGCGACACGTTTTCAGCACGAAGTGGACGCCTCGACGATCAACGTCAATGCCTCCACGCGTTTCACGGATGGCGGACAGTTCGGCCTGGGGGCGGAGATCGGCATCTCCACGCAGAAGTTGCATGCGCGCGGGCCCATGGGCTTGCGTGAGTTGACCAGCACCAAATTTCTCGTCGTCGGCGACGGCCAGGTGCGCGAATAGCCGAAAAGTGGAGGCACTTATAATGCATCATCGACGCGTAATCCGTCGCCGACGACTGCGGCCCCAGCGTTTGGCCGCCCCGTTGATCGCCATCCCACAAGCCAGTCCCCGCTCACGTTCGGGGGAGGGCATGGTCCCAATGCGCGCGTTGACGCTCATCTACCATGAGGACCTCGAACCGGAAATCACCGGTATTATTCAACACACGATGCTCATCGCGCGCTATACGAAGATACGCGACGTCATCGGCGCGCGGACCGACATCATGCAGGAAGTCGATTACTCCGCGAACGGCAAGAACCATATGCTCATCATTGTCGCCACGCAGGAGGTCATTCAGGAATTGGCGCAGGCGCTGCGCGTGTTGCGCCAAGTGAAAGGGCATGGCCTGCGCGGCTATATCACGCCGGTGGAAGGGTTGATTTGACGAAAGGTGGTGCCCACGCGATGCGCGCATTTTTGCCGGTGATCTTCGTCGGCCTCGGCGGTATGGTCGGTTCCATGGCCCGCTTCGGCCTGGGGGGCTTGGTACAGGGGAATCGGAGCGGTTTTCCCTATGGCACGCTGGTCGTCAATGTGCTCGGCTGTCTCATCATGGGCCTGTTGGCGCGCTGGATCGAGGTGGGCATCGCCCGCCCGGAGTTGCGCTATCTGCTCGGTCTCGGCTTTCTCGGCGGCTTCACCACATTTTCCACGTTCAGTTTCGAGGCGCTTCGTCTCTTCCTCGACCACAACCCGACCGGCAGTCTGCTGTATATTATCCTAAGTGTCGGCGGGTGCCTGGCGGCGGTCACCGTCAGCTACCTGATCGCGCGCGCCATCTGGGCGTGATCGCCATACGCACGAGATGTTTACAGTAGCTTTCCTCCGTTGCGACAGGGGAGGGCTATATTGTCTATCGGTAGTGTGGGGTAGCAGGTGTGTCAGGCTTTCCGGGCCCGCAGC
>DASXVL010000463.1:0-2997 GCA_036504255.1 Armatimonadota bacterium
CGGATCGGCGAGCGAGACAGGCGCGCCACGGCGGGCGCGCTACGGGAACCAAGACAAGGCGCCACGCGATTCCTCTGTTGCTAATTGTCGGTTATTTTGCATTCTCGCCTCTCCAGCATTGTCGGACCGGTCGGTCAAATATGAAAAAATCGTCATTATTTCCTGGTGAGTGGTTGACAGAGCGGGCATACGGTCTTACAATCCGATAAACGTTTACCGGTTGGCCGGTATGGCATGCGACCGGCCAGCAAAGGGTGGGAAATATGGTGGATTCTCGCGCGTTACAGATCGGGGTCATTGGGGTCGGTGGCCGTGGTGGGCTGGCGGGTTTGGCGCATTGCCCGGAGGATAATGTACGCCTGGTGGCCGGCGCTGACGTCAATGACAACGCGCTGGCGGCCTTTCGCGAGCAATACGGGGCGAACACCTTTACCACGCATGACTATCGCGAGCTGTTGGCGCGCCCGGAGATCGATGCGGTCTTCGTCACCTCGCCGGATTTTCTCCACGAAGAGCATGCCGTGGCGGCGTTGCGCGCGGGCAAGGGCGTCTATCTGGAAAAGCCGATGGCGATTACCATCGAAGGCTGTGATAACATCCTGCGCGCGGCTTACGAGACGAAGAGCAAACTCTATCTCGGGCACAATATGCGCCATTTTGCCGTGCTGCAGCGCATGAAGGAGATTATCGACGCCGGTACCATCGGGGAAGTGAAGACGGCCTGGTGCCGCCATTTCATCTGCTATGGCGGCGACGCCTATTTCAAAGACTGGCATGCCGACCGCACGAAATCGACCGGGCTCTTGCTGCAGAAAGGCGCGCATGACATCGATATTCTGCATTGGCTTTGTGGCGGCTACACCCAGCGCGTGACGGCCATGGGCGCCTTGAGCGTCTATGGGCAGATCACTGACCGCCATGATCCGTCCGAGCGCGGCGATGCGACGTTCCGGCTGGAGAACTGGCCGCCGCTGTCGCAGAAGCAGTTAAACCCGGTGATCGATGTCGAAGACATCAGCATGATGCTCATGCAACTCGATAACGGGGTGCAGGCGTCGTATCAACAATGCCACTTCACGCCCGATGCTTGGCGCAACTACATGGTAGTGGGCACCGAGGGGCGCATTGAGAATTTTGGCGACAGCCCGGGCGAAAGCGTCATTCGTGTGTGGACGAACCGCTCCAATTATCAGCCGCATGGCGATGTACAGTACTTCGTGCCGAACGAGGGGGGCTCACACGGTGGCGCGGACCCGAAGATCGTCGCCGAGTTCGTGCGCTACCTGCGTGAGGGCGGCCCCATCGCCACCTCGCCCATTGCCGCGCGCTATAGTGTAGCCGCCGGAGTGCAGGCGACGAAATCGCTGCGTAGCGGCAGCACACCGCTGGACGTGCCGCCGTTGCCGGAGGCATGGACGGCGTACTTTGACGCGGAAGTGCGCGGTACATCTGCGGTGAGTGTGTAAAATCAATCGTGAGGAGACACCGATGCTGAAAGCGATTAATATGTGGTCCTTGCCCGCTTCCTGGGGCGAATGGGCGCAGTTGCCGCAAACCTTCCATTGGGTGAAGGCCAAGGGGTTTGACGGACTGGAGCTCTCGTTCGATCCCGATGGCGCAATCGGCATGGCGAGCACCGCCGAGCAGATGGCCTCGCTGCGTCAGCAGGCGGATGCGGTCGGGTTGACGTTGACCAGCCTGGCGACCGGCGCTTTTTGGATGCGGAACTTTGGGCAAGATGATGCGGAGAGCCGCGCCACCGCGCACCGCCATGCGGTGAAGATGCTCGAACTCGGGCAGGCGTTGGGGGTGAAGACGCTGCTCATCGTGCCCGCCTCGGTGGATGTCTTCTTTCGTCCCGAGGAGCCGGTCGTGGCCTACGACACGGTGATGGAACGCGTCGTCACGGCCATGCGCGCGCTCATTCCCGACTGCGAGCGCACGGGCGTGCGCATCGGTATGGAGAACGTGTGGAACAAGTTCTTCTTGAGCCCGTTGGAGATGCGTGATACCATCGACGCCATCGGCAGTCCGTTCATCGGCGCGTACTTCGATGTCGGCAATGTGCTCTCCACCGGTTATCCCGAGCAGTGGATTCGCATCCTGGGGCCGCGCATCTTCTCGGTGCATTTTAAGGATTTCCGCAAAGCGGTCGGCACCGCAGACGGCTTCGTTGACCTGCTGGAAGGTGACGTGAACTGGCCCGCGGTGCTAGAGGCGCTGCAAGAGGTCGGCTATGACGGACCGGTCATCGCGGAGATGATCCCGGCCTATCAGCATTATCCGTTGGCGCGCGTGGAGAATACCTCCAACGCCATGGACTGGATTCTCGGACGGAAAGCGTAATAAAGGGGAAGAAATTATGATTCGCATTGGTATGGTAGGCATGGGCGGCATATCCGGGGCGCACCTCCCCGCCTATGAAAAGTTGGCGGATATTGCGCAGGTCGTCGCGCGTTGCGATAAAATTCCCGAACGCGCCGATGGGACAGCCAAGGGTGTCGCCATCAATATTGGTGGTCCGGCGGCCACGGCGCTGCAGGCAACAGCGTATACCGACTATCGGGAACTGCTGGCTGATCCGGAGGTGGACGTCGTGGACATCTGCCTGCCGACCGATCTGCATGCCGAAGTGGCGATCGCGGCATTGCAGGCGGGGAAACACGTGCTCTGTGAAAAGCCGATGGCGCTGAACGTCGCGCAGTGCGACCGCATGATTGCCGCCGCGCAGGCGTCCGGCTCCATTTTCATGATCGCGCAGTGCATCCGCTTCTGGCCGGCGTATGTCTATCTGAAAGAATTAGTGGACAGCGGGAAATATGGCAAGCTGACCAGCGCGCAGTTCAGCCGTCTTTCCGGTCCCCCTATCTGGGCTTCGGAGAACTGGCTGTTGACCCCGGAGCGTAGCGGGGGCTCCCTGCTCGACCTGCATATTCATGATACGGATTATCTCTCCTTCCTGCTCGGTACGCCGACCTCCGTCTCGACGCGCGGACG
>DASXVL010000464.1:0-6581 GCA_036504255.1 Armatimonadota bacterium
CAGGCGCGCCACAGCGGGCGCGCGCTACACCGAGGAGAGGGCCGGGGGGGACTGTTTCCGTGCGAGCGGCGCTCCACCGGCATCGTGTCACGATTGTCGAAGGAAGCGGGGCTTTCTGCCCTGCGGGCAGGCCATCCTTCCACACGGTGCTGCTGGTACTGCCGGGTGGCAAGGCCAGTCAGCCTATTGATATCTCCAGACATAGACGCGGTCGTTGCCTTCCTCCGGTTGCACCATGAGCGCCCTCACTTCCCGCTGTGGCGGTTCGCAAAAGGGCGCATCCTTGCAAAAAAGTACGTGCCCCCAATCCTTATGCAAGGCAGGACATCGCCGGTACATGCGGAAAAGGGAGGCCATGGACTTGTTACGCCAAAGTAACACCTTGCATTGAAGGAGCATCTGATGACCTCTCGAGAACGCGTGCTGGCGGCGCTGGCTCATCAACCAACGGATCGCGCCCCGGCGAACTACCATGGCAAAGATACGGTGACCGCGCGCCTCATCGAGCATGAGGGCGTGCGCGATAAAGCAGAACTGCTGTGCCTGCTCGGCGTCGATTTTCGTTCCGTCGGCTGCCCGTATACCCTGCCGAACAGCGAACCTGACGCCGAGGGATACGTGCGCAACATGTGGGGCGTACGCTCGCATCCGGAGAAATCGATCAACGACCCCAGCAAAACCATCTACCCCTTCGACGAGGATAGCACGCTCGACGACGTGCTCGCCCACCCCTGGCCCACCGTACCGGAAGACATGGATTTCAGTTCGCTCGGGCCCGACTGCGCGAAGTACGCCGACGACTATATCGTCTACGGCGCGCCGTGGAGCCCGTTCTTCCATGAGGTCGGCTGGGTGCTCGGACAGGAGAATTTTCTCATCTCCATGCACACCAATCCCGAGGTGGTGCACGCGGTGCTCGACGCCATTACCTCCTACGAGTTGGAGGCGTCACGGCGCTTCTTCACCGCGTGTAACGGCAAACTCGACATCGCCTACATCGGCAATGATTTCGGCACGCAGCGCGGCCTGTTCATTAACCCGGAGCAGTGGAATACCTTCATCCGCCCGCCGCTGAAGCGCTTCTATGATCTCGCGCATGACTTCGGCCTGAAAGTGATGCAGCACTCGTGCGGCGCCATTCGCGACGTCATCCCCTGGCTCATCGCCGACGGCGTGAACATTCTCGACCCGGTGCAGACGCGCGCCGACGGCATGGCGCTCGACGGCCTCATGCGCGACTTCGGCGACCGCCTGAGCTTCCATGGCGGGGTGGATACGCAGCATAGGCTGCCCTTCGGCTCCGTCGACGACGTGCGCGACGAAGTACGCGGCTACCTCGCCCTCGCGCGCGCCCACGGCGGCTACATCCTCAACGGTAGCCAGGAATTCACCGACGACATCCCCACCGAGAACCTGCTGGCGATGTACGCGGAGAATAAATAGCACGTTTCGCTATCCCCGCGCCGACCGCACATCGGCGCGGGGATAGCGACCCCACCCCTATTTTTCGTCGTCCCCATCACGCAGCATTGGCGCATACATGTCTATCTTCCGCGCGAATTCGTCGGTGAGCCATTCATTGATGTTGTGCAGGTACCAGCCGTCCGGCGGAAGGCCGAGCGCTTTGGCGTGGTGGCGAGCGGCGGTAAAGAGCTTTTGCGCATAGCGCCAGGCGGTGAGCGCCGCGCGCAGGGACGTCTGGTCATCGCTATCCAGGTAGCCCGCCAACGCGTTGGCGGCCTGTTGTTGCGCCCACATGACGCGCAACTCGGCGGCCTCGAACTGCGCGCGGGCGACTTCCGCCACGGCCAAACGTTGCACGCGCTCGGGCCAGTCTGCCGTCACGGCCTCCGCCAGCATGGTCGCCTCGGCCTCCAGCGCCTCCGCGGCCTCCGCGTACACGCTGGCCATCTCTGCGCCGAAGGGCAGGCGGTTTTCCGGCAGCCAGCGGTAATCCAGGTAGATATTGGTCGGATATTCACACATGCGCAGCGCATCCTGGAAGATGGCGGCGCGGCGCATGAAATAATGTCCCCAGGGCGCGGGCGCTTGCGGGCAGATACGCGCGGCCAGTGCGGCGCAGCAGTCGTCCGCCGTCAGGTACGCGTCCCACGCCCCACGCGCGAAGACGAGCATATTATATTCGGGGGCGACCGCCGGGCCCGCGACCTGCAGCGAGAGCATGGTCTGGATACCGTGCGCCTGGTAGACGCGCAGGTCGTCGAGCATGATCTGCGGCAGGAAGGGGTAGAGGCCGCGAAAAAGGATCTGGTCGAAGTAATACTCGAAGGCGTGCGCGTCGTCGATGCCGGCAAAGGTGGTCATCCACGCCTGCAGCGCCTGCAGATAAAACTGGTTGCGCGCGCAACGCGGGTCGTCGAGCGCGTGGCCGTAGCAGCGCTCACGCGGGGCAAAGAGCAGCAAGCTTTCCGGGGGCGGCGCGATGACGTTGCCGGGAAACATGGTGTCGTGGTAGGCGCAGATGGGCACGCGCAGGGCGAGACCCTCCGCGCGGACGACCTCGGCGAGATGTCGCGTGGCGAGCAGCGCCTGGTCAGCGGGTTGCAGCGCACGGCAGGAGGAGCAGAGACACCAGCCGCCGGCGGGGAGGTCATCCGCCCAGGCGTGGTAGGCGTAGACACCCTCCGCCGCGCGTGCCGCCGGGCGAAAATGCTCCTGCATGATGCGACGCGTGTGTGGATTCGTCACGCACATATTGGAATCCGGCTGGCGCGTGCCGCCGAAATCCTCGGGTTGAAAGAGGCGAAAATACTCCGGGTGCGCCTCGAAAAGGTCGCGCGGCAATAGCGATGACAGGCCGTGCCCGCCGATCTCCAGGCGCAGGCCCAGCTCTTCCGCCAGCGCGCGGTCCTCCAGGTCATGTGCGACGGCGTTGCAGCGCAACTTGGCGTAGAAGCGCAGCCACTCCTCCACCGTATAGTCGGTAAAATTCAAGGTTTGCCAGAAGACGCCGTGGTGCGGGAAGCGCGGTTGCATGACAAACGTGCCCTCGGGGAGCGCGTGTGCGCCTTCCAGCGGCGGCCACTCGCCCTCCTCGCCCGGCAAGAGAAAGAGGAAACCGAGACGCTCCGCCAGATCGTAGACACCGTTGAGCACCCCTTTGGCGCTGCGCGCGGCGAGCAGCACGCTACTGGGCGCCACAGCGAGCAGGTAGCCATCGCCCGCGGGCAGCTCGGCGAACGGGCGGCACGGCGACACGGCGTCGCTACTCAGGCACAACGCATATCCCGCTGTGTGCTCGCTGCCCGGCGGCGCGACGCACGACACGCCAAGCCGTGCGAGCAGGCGCGCGAGCTCATCCGCAGCATAGGCGTAACAGCGATCGGCGCACTGCGTGTCCGTGCGGGAGAGGTAGAGCTGGGGTGCGAGGAGGAAATCCGCCATCCGCTACTCCTTACCAAGTCAACGATTACACGTATTGTAACCAAATCGCCACGAATAGGAAAGCGTTTACCGGCGAAGTTGTTCAGGGCGTCCTGGCGCTCTGGCCTCGGCATCTTACGCCGATTGCCCGTGTGTAGCGTGCGCCCGCTACAAGCACGAGGACGGGCAAGGCGGTGCGGGACTCAGCAAAACACGGCCAGACTGTGCTAAAGACACCAACCTAGCGAGTTTCCTGTCCATAGCGTGCAATTGCGGGGATTCCGTAGGCGCGCCATACTCCAACAGTACGCGCGGACGCCTGCTGGCCTAGTTGGCGTGCTGGTCGACGAAGGGCATGTTCAAGTGGTGCTTGCGGATGCGTTTTTGTGAGTACATGAGACGGTCGGCTTTGGCGAGCAACTCATCGATGGTGGCGGGCGATTTGGGATCATGGTAGGCGGACCCGATGCTCAAATCCAGCTGAAACGGGCGACATTTCGCCTCGTTATGGCGCTGCAAATGCTCCTGCAGGCGCTGCGTCAGCCGTCGTCCATCCGCTTCGACACTATCCACCATCAGCACGACGAACTCATCGCCGCCCATGCGCGCCAGCACATCCGACGTGCGAAAGCACTCCTTGAAGAGGGTGGCGGTCTCCGTCAACGCCGCGTCGCCGCAATGGTGGCCGAAGGTATCGTTGATCCACTTCAAGTTATCGACGTCCACATATAAGCAGACCAGCCCGCGATTGGTGCGCCGGGCGATTTTCATCTGCTGCTCGGCCATCATGAAGAAGCCGCGCCGGTTGTAGAGTTCCGTCAGATCATCCACCAGGGGCAGGGTGCGCAATTCCGCTTCCGCCTGCCAACGCTGCAAGGCGATGGAGGATAAGTTCAGGAAGGCCTGGATAGTGTCGCGGTGTTCCAGGCAGACGCCCTGACGTAGCAGGAGCACGGCGTCGCCGAACACGCCGCCGGTGTGCGTAAAGCCGCCGACATAGATATCTCCGAGGTTGAGCACGCGCTCCAGCATGCGGCAGATCCCCGGAGAGTACTTGCCGAAGGTGAGTTCGTGTAAGCCCCCGGACAAGCGAATCAGATTGCCGCTGCCAATGTTCAGACGCGCCTCGTCCGTGGGGGTGAAGGTCAAGCCGCTGGGGAAGCGGCCCAGAATGCTGATGATCGCCTGCATGTCCTTGTCGATGCCCAGGATATGGTAGACATGAAAGCAGTTGGTCGCTTCATCATACGACGAAATGCAGATGATCGCGTCATCGCCGACTAACTCCCGCAAACAGTCGCCGATGTAGGCAAAGATATCCGCGTTCGGGGCTAGTTCCACAAAACCGGTGGCGGCTTTTGAGAGGAACGTCACCTCCCGCAGATCCTGCGCGTGTTCGGCCACCGCGTGACGTTTACGCGCCACGGCACGGCGCAAGGTGCGCGAGATGCCGCGCGCATCCAACCCAGCGAAGGGCACCCCATCTTGCGCGCCATGCTGCAGGTATTCCAGCGCCGCCGCGTCGTCAGCCGTGTCGGTGAGCACAACGATGGCGGCCTGCGGGGCATGGAGGCGTAAACAGTGGAGCAGTTCCAGCCCATGACTGTCGCGCAACGTCTCTTCGCTGATGATCGCATCGATCGTCGGCGCCGCGGCCAGCCAGGCAAGCCCCTCGCGGAGCGTAGCGACGTAGTGCGCCGCCACGCAAGCATTCACCCCCTGCGCGAGGCAGGCGGCGACGATGCTGGCATGTTCTGGATTGGAGGAAAATACAAGCGCTGTCAGTTGGGGGTGGCTCATGCGCACGAGATACTCCGACAATGAGAATTATAACAAAGTTACATTGCTTACACAATGCTTGCTTTGCTAAGCAACAAATTCTTTCGCGACCGTAGCGCCGCGCAGCGGATCCGGCGCTTACGGTTTAATCACCGCGTAAGTGCCCACACGGTAATCCCCCGCCGCCAGACCATAGCGCAGGGAAGGCACGTCACCCGGCGCAGGCTTGTGGCGGTAGTAATCGAGCAGAGTCACCTGATCGACCGACCACGACACCGGACTGTTCATGGACGGCTTATCGCCGGCGGCTACTTCGCCGATCTTAATAACGAGCGTCTTCCCGCGCAGCAGCGTGGCCTGCTTGGGCAGGGTGATACCGGCGAGCGCGCTGGAGTGGGCGCGATCTTGCAGGGTTAACAGCATACCGCTCGCCCCCGTCAACAGGTAGGGCGAGAAGTCCGTTTTGGGGTTAAGGTAGGTAGTGGCCGGTCCGGGCAGGCCGGGGCGAAACAGCGCCGGGGTCACATCGCTGCCGACGCGCCAGGCGTCTTTGGGCAGGTTGGCGGTGACAATATACTCAACATGCCCATCGCAAAAGCTGGCGATGAGGCCCCTTTTGTCATTGTGGTGGGAGGCGAAGTCTGCTGGGCTGGCGATACCGTTGGCATTGGCGTCGGCGGTGAGGATGGTCACTTCCGGCGCGAAGATCATGCCCAGATAGACCCCGTACAGGCAGGTGTTCATGCCGAATTCCGGCCCCGTGGTCTTGGTGGCCGGCATGATAATTGAGCCGTCACGCCTACAAGCGGTGCAGTTGTAAACCTTGTCGGCTACGCCGATGGCGGTGCGCCAGGTGTAGCTGGTGTTCACACTGCGCTCGGACGCGAGCCCCGGCATGGTCTCGTGGTTTTCCTGCGTATACATGGTCACCGCCAGCGCAATCTGCTTCTGGTTGGACATGCACTGCGTCATACGTGCACAGTTGTCGTGGCGGGGAGTGATAAAAATAGGCGCGAATATCGCGGCCAGCACGACGATAACCAGTAGCAGGATGAGGGCTTCGACCACGGTAAAGCCGGTGAGGCGTTCTCGGGTGGCGCGCATGGGCGGTGTGCTCCTTTGCGGCGATCGTTTCTGGCTCCTGCCTGGTAGAACTCCTCTGACACGAGCAGCATAACAAAGTTCGCACACTTCCGCAAGGCGTGCGCGATGCCCTTTCATGCACAAACACTGACAGGCTGTTGTTCTCTGGCAGGGAGAGCGGGGCTCGCTGCGCACTGCCCTGGAAGGGCACGCGGTCTTTAGCCAGGGGTGACCCGAGGGAACCCCTGGCTAAAGACCCTCGTGCTCCGGAACCCTGGCAGGGTGACGGACGCCTCCCCGTCGCCCTGCCAGGGCTCGTGCCGTGTGGCGCGTCG
>DASXVL010000465.1:0-2639 GCA_036504255.1 Armatimonadota bacterium
CGATTTTGACCATGTTCGCCGATGTGACCGGTATGCTCGGTGGGGCGCTGGTGGCCATCAACGCGGGCGTGTCATATCAGAGTTTCATCAATTCCGCCTCCCAGTTTCTGGAGGTCTATGATATTGCGGGTGGACTGCTGAAAACCGTATTTTTCGGCATTATCATTTCCATCACGTCGTGCTATGTGGGACTACAGACGGAAGGCGGAGCCTCGGGCGTTGGACGCTCGACAACCTCCGCCGTGGTCTGGAGCATCGTACTGCTCTATGCCAGCAACTTTCTGATGTCCTGGTTGCTATATGCGTTTCGCCAATGAGCGAGACGCCGGGAGAGAACACACACACTATGTCTGATCGTTTTCGCGTCGCGGGGGGCGTGCCCCTGCACGGAGAAGTTATTCTGAGCGGCAGCAAGAATGGCGCACTGCCCATCCTTGCTGCCGCGCTGTTGGTTGAAGGCGAGGTCATCCTCCACAACGTCCCGCGCATCTCCGACATCGATAAGATGTGTCAGATGATGGCGTTGTTGGGCGCAACGGTGGAGCAGCATGGCCATACTATACGGATCGATGCCACCACGCTCACCTCGGCCTCTGCTGACCGTGATTTGGCCGCCGCCATGCGCGGCTCGTTTTACGTGGCCGGGCCGCTGTTGGGCCGTTTAAACCGCGCCATCGTCCCCTTGCCCGGCGGGTGCGCCATCGGTAGCCGCCCCGTGGATTACATTATTACCGCGTTGCAGGGACTCGGCGTGGAGGCGGAAGAAAAAACCGACGTGCTGGACTGCACGACGCGCGGCGGGCTCCGCGGGGCCACGGTCACGCTGGACCCCACCTACCGGAGTCCCGGCGCCACCTTCAATGTCGCCATGGCGGCCGTACTGGCGCAGGGACGGACCATTATCGAGAACGCCTCGGCCGATCCGGAAGTGGAAAACTTCTGTCATTTCCTGCAGGCGGCAGGCGCCCACATCGCCGGTGTAGGTACCACGCGGTTGGTCATCGATGGCTGCCCGCGCTTGCAACCGTGCGCACACACGGTACTCAGCGACCGCATTGAGGCCGGCACCTACCTGGTAGCCGGCGCCGCCACGAAAGGCGCGGTGCGCGTCAGCCCGATCAAGCCGGCGTACATCGAATCACTGTTAGAGAAGTTGGAAGAGATGGGGCTCGTGGTGGAGCGCGAGGCGGAGGCCGTCACCGTGCGCTACGTGGCGCGGCCGAAAGGCGTCACGGTCTACACGACCGCGTTCCCCGGCTTTCCGACCGACTTGCAACCGCCGATGGTGGTCTTGATGTGCCTGGCGGAAGGCCGCAGCCTGATGAATGAGTCGATTTACGATGGGCGTTTGAATTACGTGCACGAATTGCGGCGTATGGGCGCGCAAGTGAAGTTGGAGACGAGCCAGCAGGCGGTGATTGAGGGCGTGGAAACGTTGCAAGGGCGTCAGGTCGAAGGGGCCGACATGCGCGCGGGGGCCGCGCTCGTGGTGGCGGCATTGGCCGCGCAGGGAGAAAGCACCATCTCGGGACGCCACTACATCATCCGCGGCTACGAAGACCTGGAAATGAAGCTCGCCAAACTCGGCGCGCGCATCACCGTGCCGCCCAGTGTTCACGACGATACGAGCGCGTAGCGCGACCTGGTCAGACTTCGTCCTCGTCCGGCGGCAGCACCGGCTCTTCCTCAAGGTGCGCGTTCGCGCCGTCTGTCTGGTAGCGCCAGGGCACTTCGGCGCCCAGCAGATCCGAGGCCATCGGCGCGATCTCGTTCATGTCCATCGGGTGAATCGGCGCGCCGGAATCGCCGCCGACCGGTCCGCCTTCCTCATCGCCTTCCGGCGGCATGGCTTCATCCGCCTCCTCGCCGAACGGATCGATGCGCGTGGCCAGTCGGCCTTCCTCATCAATATCCGTCGAGGGCTCCATGCGCAGATCGATGCCATCACGGTGACTGCTGATATCGTACGGCGTCTCAGTGCAGATCAGGTTGTTGGTGAGATCGGCCACTTCCCCGATTTGCCCGGCCACGCGTTCGGCGAGATCATACATGTCCGGGGTGGGCACCTCGCCTTCCAGCCAGACATTGCGCCCAGTTGCGACCACGCGGATGCCGCGGGCATCGAGTCCGTCTTCTTCCAATAAGGCCTCTTCCACCCGTAATTGTAATTGTTGCGGCGTCATCTTCGACATCCTCCACTTGCGAGATACCCGTTCTGTATGCGCTCCGGCGTGTGCGATAGCGGAGGGTGTCGCGTTAATTGTACACGCACACCCACCTTTCCCGTACAGGAGGCGCCTGGAGCATGTCGAATGAAAAGAGTAGGTCGCCCGTTGACTGGGCATATAGGAAAAGAGTGACCCATACTTGATGCGACGCATTGACCGCTATATCTTATCCGAGATGGCCGTCCCCGCCCTGGTGGGCGGGTTTTTGGTGTTGCTCTTGCTGGTCGGCAATCAACTCTACATGCTGTTGCGCTACCTGTACCAGGGGGTGCCGGCGCATGATGTGCTGCTGACGCTCCTTTATTACACGCCCGGTGTGCTCATGATGGCGATACCGGCGGCGCTGTTACTCGGAACTGCCCTTGGCCTCAACCGCCTGGAACGCGATCGTGAAATTCTCGCGTTACGCAT
>DASXVL010000466.1:0-11042 GCA_036504255.1 Armatimonadota bacterium
GTTTGATGATGCCCTCGCGAGTATTCTGGCGAAGGCCACAGACGGTACATTTACCTACGTGAAGCAAAATGATGGCCTCTACCGTATATACAACAACAAGGGTAGCGGTATGACGGCGACACCCGCCAAAACAACGACGCTCGCCACCCAAGCTGCGGCACAGACTGATAAAATCCCTTCCCTCAAAGCGAAGTTAAAGCCTCCCACCGGCGCCGGCACTTCAAGTGGCACGGCTGCCGTCGCAGCCACAGGCGCAGATGCGACAGCAGCGACCGAATGTTTGATCGCGATGATAACCATAAATAACTCATCAGTGCGCACACTCAGCTCAGCGTTCGGCTTTAGCTATCTCCCTGCCTACGAAGATTTTAGCTCAAATGGCAACGGCAACAACAACGGTAACAACAATAACGGTAACAACAATAACGGTAACAACAATAACAACGGCAACAATAATAACAACAATAGAAACAACAACAACAACAATAATAATAATAACGGCTATAGCAACAATAACAACAGGACATACTGATTATGTGCAGTAGCGTGAGGCTATAGTTTGAACTCTTTGAGCCTCATACAGGAATAGCAAACGGCACCAGATGTTAGCGTTGATCCGTGCTGTTCATCATCCGATGCATGGATGTATATGCGTCCGCGCATGCTCAATCCGGTATGCGCCAAATCTCGAATACCGCCCCCCAACGATCGCTAGCCCGAACGACTTCAATTGCTTGGTAGGGATGGAAACCATGAGAAGTGAGTCAGTGAAATGAATCGCCTACGTTCAAAGATAGTTTTAACACGCTGGGAGGATTTGAGCATGTGCAGATCCCATCTCATCAAGGGTTGGGTAATGGTAATGGCCGTGCTACTGGGTATGTGTGTTTTCACGCCATTACCCGGTCGCGCCAGCCAGGATGGCGTCGCCTTGAAGATTTACGGGATGCCGTTCAACCAGCTGGTCACGGAACTCGTCAAGCAAAAAGGCGGCAAGAAGCTGCTGCTGCTGGAAAATGTCTCGACACCGGTGGATGTGGTAGCTCCGGAATCCACTCCCATCGATAAGATCCTGGCGACCGTCAGTGCATCGGTTGGGCTGGATTTCTGGCAGGACGACGATACCTACTATATCGGTAAGCGCAATAAGCCCGTCACGGCATCTCCGTCGTCATCGAATCCCGGGCCGACCATTGACAAAAATCCTCCACTGATTTCTAAAGCGCCGGTATCTGAGGTGGCTGCGCCTGCACCGCCAGTGGCAAAGAAGATGATCATTGGAAGCATCGAGTTGCAGAATACTTCTGCGAGTGAAATGGCCTGGATGCTGGGCGTCGGTACTTCGAAGCCAACAGCTGCACGTCGGAAACAATTGGGTACGCGCATTGAATCAGTACTGGACCCGCGCCATCCGAAGATTAAACAGCAAGACTTAGGTAGCGGCTATAGCTCACCGATGCTAAATTCCACCTCTCCCTGGCTCTCCGGGCGCTTGTCGAATGAGAGCAGTGTGACGGATGGAAACCAGGTGTTCGGTGGTGATCCGACGATAAACCCAGGCGGGGCAATCAATCCGGGTTACGCCACACCTATGCCGGTGGCCCCAATTGCCCCGGCGGTGACAAATACGGCTGCGACGAATACCAACGGAAATACCACAAGTACCGTTTCCGGTCTACTGAAAGATTTTATCCCCGATGGCATTGACTCCATTATCGGTATCGAAGGACTGAATACCCTACTGATTCGCGCACAGAATCAAGATGCCATTGATCAACTCGCCTCGTTTATTAAATTATTGGATCGTCCGACCAAGCAGTGTGTCATCGAAGTTATGTTCGTGAAGATGACCGTGACGGACGCCATGACATTAGGAACCAGTTTCTCCGTCAACGGTTCGCCGTGGACGGTGAACAATACCGCCCCAACCAGTTCCAGCGGTAACTTCTCGCTACAATATGCACAGGGTAATATTCAGTTTAAGCTGGCGGCGTTTATCCAATCTTCACGCGCAAAGGTAATTAACGCTCCGCGTATTATCGTACAGAACGGAGCGACTGACGCCTATATCACCCTCTCTGACAGTATTCCCTTCGTGATCACCTCGCAGCAGGAAGATGTCTATGGCAAGATCACTTCGGTTCCGACGATCAGTACGCAGACGTTCGATCAAGGTATGACGGTGAATGAAGTCCTCATTCACCCCGACAAATCCGTGACGCTGAATGTGACGCCGCTCTTAGAGAGTCCCACCGATACCGTTGCAATTCCCGGCACTGATAATGCGGGTTCGGTGAGTGGCACGACTTCACAAGAGATCAATACGCGGGTTCGTGTGAAGAACGGCGAAACGGTTATGATGGGCGGTTTCGTCAGCGACAATGAATCGGTCGGAGTGACCAAAACGCCGCTGTTAGGCGATCTCCCAATCATCGGGCCGTTGTTATTCCGCAACACCAACAAAAATACCAATAACACCGAAACCATGATCTTTATTACCCCCACCGTCATGGATGATGATCCCACGAACTTCGAGGGCATGTCGACCTTACCCCCGTTGTTCTGATCACGGGTAGCAGGTAATGCAACGACGACCGGGCGGGACTTTTTCCCGCCCGGTCGTCGTTGCATTACCTGCCGGCGTTTTCTTGTTGGCTAGCGCCGGGTACGAAAGAATGAGTATAATACATACGGACGCATGCGCGCGTAGGCGCCGTGCGCTCTGGAGATGATATAAATTAATGGATGCACGCACTCAACAATTACTTGAATTTGATAAAGTACGCGCGCAGGTATACATGCATGCTGCAACGGCGCTTGGGCGGTCGTATGTCGAACGGATGCGTCCAGTACGCGATGCGCAAATTGTGCGAACACGTATGGCGGAAACCAATGAAGCGCGTCTGCTGCTGACTGAACGAGGAAACATCCCGCTCGGCGGTCTGCACGATGTACGTGAAGCGGTGCAGCGCGCGGACAAGCGTGGAGTGCTGACGCCACAAGAATTATTAGCTATAGCTGACTCAGCGGCCTGCTTTCGTCGCGTTCGCAGTTACTTCACGGACGCGCCGGCAGCACAACACTTACGTGAGCAAGGAAAACTGATCAGTGAGTTCGCTAGGGTCGAACAGGCAATCGCACAGGCGATTTCCGGTAAAGGCGAGGTGCTGGATAGCGCGAGCATCGAACTGGAACGCGCGCGACGCCGTGTGCGCGGCCTACACGAAGGCATGCAACGCGAACTCCAACGCATCATCAGCTCACCGCAAGCGAGCGAGCAATTACAAGATCCGATTATTACCCAACGTAACGGGCGCTTTTGCGTGCCGGTGCGCGCTGAAAGCCGGAATGCCTTTAAGGGCATTGTGCATGATCTCTCGGCAAGTGGGCAGACGGTGTTTATGGAGCCGCTCGCTGTGGTCGAGATGGGTAATGACCTCCGCGAAGCGATTCGACAAGAAGAGATAGAGATTCAGCGTGTGCTCGCGGCCCTCTCTGCCGCGGTGGGTAGGGAAGCTGGAGCGATGCTCGCCAGCTTAGAGGCGGCGGCACGCCTTGACTTGATCTTCGCCCGCGCCTTATTTGCACGGGCCAGTGATGCAACGGAACCGGAACTGAACAGCGCTGGGATTATCGACATCCGGCAAGCCCGGCACCCACTGCTCGGCGCAACGGCAGTACCTATCGATATTCACCTCGGTGAAGCTGGCTGTACGACGCTCCTGATTACCGGCCCCAATACCGGCGGCAAGACGGTCACCTTGAAAACCGTGGGGCTCCTAACGCTCATGGCGCAGAGCGGCCTGCATGTCCCGGCGCAACCCGGTACACGGCTGGCCATCGTTAATGAAGTGTTTGTGGATATCGGGGACGAACAATCGATCGCGCAGAGCCTCTCCACGTTCTCCGGGCACATGACGAATATCGTGCATATCCTGAAGGAGGCCGGCCCCAATAGTTTGGTGCTCTTCGATGAAATCGGCGCTGGGACCGATCCGGCCGAAGGCGCGGCGCTGGGCAAGGCCATCTTGTTGGCGCTCCGCGATCGTGGGTGCCGCACCATTGCCACCACGCACTATGGGGAACTGAAGATTTTTGGGCAGAGCACCCCAGGCTTCCGTAACGCGAGCGTCGAGTTTGACTTGGAAACACTGCGTCCGACCTACCGTGTCATTTCCGGCTTGCCGGGGAGCAGCAATGCCTTCGCGATTTCGCAGCGTTTGGGCTTGCCCAAATCACTTATTGCCCACGCGAAGGAATTGATGGGTGAAGCGCCCCAAGCCATGGAACAGGTGTTGAAGCAGGCGGAAGGCGTGCGGCGCGCACTTGATCGCGAACGTACTGCTGAAGCGAAGGCGCGCAAGGAAATCGAGTCGCGCAGCGCCGCGTTGCACAGCGAACGGCAGGCGTTAGATGAGAAGCGTGAAGTCGCGTTGGCCCGCGCGCGGCAGCAGGCACAGGAGGTGCTACATAAGGCACGCCTGGAGGCGAATGCCTTGCTTGACGAACTGCGCGTGGCTTTGCGCGAGGTGAGAGCGACTTCGCCGCAGGACGCACCTTCAATTAGTGCGCTCCAACGTCGGACGCAGGAGGTGTTCGGCAGGGCGACGGCCGGCGTCGCGGAATTGCCGCAGGCGCCTGCGAGTCCACGGGTATTCGACAAGCCGGCGTTAGTTACTGTGCGCGTCGGGCAAGCCGTGTACGTGCGAAGTCTTGGGCATCGCGGCACGGCCTTGGACAGCGGTCAGGGTGAGCAGGAAGTGGAAGTGCAGGTTGGCATTATGCGCGTGCGAGTGCCCGTGCACGATCTCGAAGCCGCCGGAAATGTGAAGATCGAGACACCGCGACCCGCCGGTGGGGCGTTTGCGCCGATTCCCGCAAAGGAGATCCACCTGCTCGGTAAACGCGCGGAAGAGGCGGCTAACGAACTGGACGCCTACCTCTACGATGCGTTGGAATCAGGGTTGGAACAGGTGCGCATCGTGCATGGCTTTGGCACCGGCGTGTTGCGGAAAGTGGTACAGGAGCTGCTCCGCCATCACCCGGCCGTCCGTGAGTTTCGCATGGGCCAGTCGCAAGAAGGGGGCGGGGGCGTCACCATTGCGGAACTCGGCAAGCCGTAAGGGTCTACGACGTTTATTGGCTGGAGTGACCCGTCTCCAGCCGGCGATCCAGATTACTCACCACGGCATCGACGGTACGAATGACATTGCGGTACGGCATCCGCTTCGGGCCAAGCACGCCGATACGTCCGGTTGAATGCTCGCTCAGCTGGTAGCTGGTGAAGACGATGGCGCAATCTTCTAATCCGGGATGTGGGTTTTCCGCCCCGATGCTCAACGTAATCTCCCCAGGCACGGAACGTGCGAAGAGCCGCTCGAACACCGATTCCTCATGCAACGCTTCCATTAACGCGCGGAGCTTCGGCACATCGGAAAAATCCTGATGGTCAAAAATATGTGTGGTGCCCTCAACGTACACGCGCGTGTCGGGGTGGTGACGCTCCAGCCCGCGCCGCACCAATTGCGGCGCCGAGCGCAAGAATGCGTCGGGCGCATGCGGTAACTTGGCGACGGCTCGTGCGAGCGCCTCTTCCGTGAGACCGGACAACAGCTTGCCGGCAAACTCTTTGTTGAGCAAGTCATTCAACTGTCGCAGCCGTGCGGGCGCCGGGCGATCGGTGACGGTGGTTAAACTGTGCAGCACCTGTCGATTATCGGTGACCAACATGATGAGTAATTGATCATCGCCGACGGGGGCCAATTCGATATGCTGCAAGCGGTACTCTTGCCAGCCGGCGACCAGCGCGAGCGTGGTATACCTGGTCAGTTCCCCGAGAAGTTTGCAGGTCGCTTCGATGCCTGGGTCATGGCGTTCGGTGTGGGCAGATGGCGCTTGGCGTTGCATCTGAAATTCCGTGAGCAGATGATCCACGTAATAGCGATAGCCGAGATCGGTGGGAATACGGCCGGCGGAGGTGTGCGGCTGCAATAGTAAGCCGACTTCTTCCAGGCGCGCCATCTCGTTGCGTACCGTCGCCGGGGAGGCGTGGACGTCGCGATGCTCGGCGATCAGGGCAGAACTCACCGGTTGGGCTGTGGCAATATATTCTTCAACCACCGCGCGCAGGATGGCGGTCTGCCGTTCAGTTAATATGAAGGTGTCTTCTTGGCGATTCATGGAATTCACGCGTAACCGCGGGACTTTGCCGCATTGTCACGGCATTTCTCTTATTATACCAAAAATATGCCACGGTAGCGGAAGATGCGTTGCGCGTGCCGGAAACAAAGCGTGTGTCGCGCGCTATTCCGCAAGCTGCCAGCCCGCCAGCACTTTGGCAAAGTCGCGATTGGTCAGATTGAGGTGAAGCGGGGTGATGGAGATTTTTCCGGCCATCACCGCTTCCCCATCGCTTCCCGCGCCGGAGATGTCCTCGATGATCTCGCCGCCCAGCCAGTAATAGGCGCGGCCACGCGGGTCGATGCGCTGCTCCACGCGCCCCTCATAGCGTCGTTTGCCCTGATGGGTAATGACCGGCTCACCTAATTCGTCGGAGGGCAGGTTGGGCACATTGACGTTGAGTAGCACATCGGACGGTAGGCCGTGCAGAAGGACCTGTCGCGCAAGCCGCGCGGTGAAGCGCGCGGCCGGACCATAATCCGGATGTTCATAATCGGCCACGGAAACGGCGATGGCCGGTTTGCCACAAATCGCCCCTTCCATCGCGGCGGATACCGTGCCCGAGTAGGTGAGATCCTCGCCCAGATTTGGCCCCAGGTTGATACCGGAGACCACCAGGTCGCAATGCGGCATTAACGCCAGGATGCCCAGTACCACGCAATCGCTCGGCGTGCCATTCGTGGCATAGCCCTCCCCGCCCCAGGGCATGCGCACCAGATCGGCGCGCAATGGCTTGTGCAGCGTGATGGCGTGACCGCTGGCACTGCGTGGGCGCTCGGGCGCAACCACCGTGACATCGCCGATCGCGCTGAGCGCATCGCGCAGCGCACTAATACCTTCGGCAAAAATGCCATCATCATTGGTGACAAGAATCTGTGGACGGGTGGCTGACATAAAAGCGTATCTTCCTCACTGCTTATTTTCCCGCTCACGAGAGGATTTCCCTGCCAACGTAGAGTCTACGCGACAAACAGGGGAGGGTGGCCGTTTAGCCGCGTGCGACTGCGGGCAAAGTAACTGTGGCAGGTACAGGGAGTACCAGACAGATAACCATCACACCAACGCTTATAGCCCACCTGCCACGTGACTTCCCTCTGATCACGTCCCGCCCTTCCATCCGCACCATCCCCAAGCTGCAGGATGCGCGAGAGGCCACCGACGAGGATCGTTCGACCCATGCGCCAACCACCGCACTCCGGCGCGCCTTACCGCGCGTTATGGCTGAGCTTGCTGCTGCTCGCCGCCATCATTGCCCTGACTCTCAATTTACTGCGCCACCCGCTGCCACCGCTCCACGCGCAAGCGAGCGTTGCACGAACGCCGGCATTGCGCTTCGTCTCCGCGCCGAGTCCGTATTTCCGCCCGGCCAACGGACGCCTTATTGATACGGTCGTACTGCACTACAGCAGCGCCATCAATGTGGACGCGTCGCGCTGGAGCGACCCGCAACTCGACCTGCAGATCTTTCGGCGTTACCACGTCTCCGCGCATTATCTCATCGACCGCCTGGGCACGGTTTATCAACTGGTGGCCGAACAGAACGTGGCGTACCACGCTGGGGGCAGCATCATGCCCGCGCCGGATAACCGCCACAACGTCAATGCCTTCTCCATCGGTATCGAGATGATCGCCACCGCTGACAGCGGCTACACGGATGCCGAGTACACGGCGCTGAATGCCCTGCTGCACCGGATCAAAGCCCGCTACACCATCACGCATATCGTGGGACACGAGGAGATTGCCGGCGCGCGCGCCACCAGCATGGGCCTCCGCCGCGACCGCAAGGAAGACCCCGGCCCGCTTTTTGATTGGCAGCGGATGTACGCGTTACTGCAGCGGTGATTGCGTATTGATCGCTTGTGATCCCCGGCATATTTTTCAACCCTGACCTATGGTAGAATACCGGCGGTAGCTGCGCTAGGTATCACGCCAGGGTGCGTGGCGCTTCGGAGAGATGTGGGGGAAATACATGGATGCCATCATCGCCGCCAACCGTGAACGCTGGAATGCGCTGGCTGATGCCAATGTGATGCATTCCGTGCCATTTTTAGAGTTTACACGGGAGGATGCCGCCAGGTATGTGTATCGGCATGACTTCATCAGCGACGTCACCGGCAAGCGGGTACTCTGCTTGGCCAGCGGCGGAGGGCAGGATTCGGTGGCGTTCGGCTTGCTGGGGGCGATGGTGACGGTGCTCGATCTCTCCGACGTGCAGCTCGCGCGTGATCGCCAGGGCGCCATCCATCACGGGTTACAGGTCGAAACTGTGCAAGGCGATATGCGCGATTTGTCTATGTTCGATGACGATGCTTTCGATGTCGTCTGGCAACCGTATTCGCTGAACTTTTGCCCGGAAGTCAGTCCGGTCTTTCGCGAAGCCGCACGCGTGCTGCGGCCGGGTGGTCTCTACTACCTCACCTTCGCCAACCCTTTCGCGCCGGCGCTCGATAATGATTGGGACGGCGTCGGCTATCGTCTGCGTGGGCTGTGCCTTGACGGCGAGGATATCAGGCACTATTATCCCCCCATGTGGGAGGTCGTTCAAGCGGATGGATCGATCATCCATGTCCCGCGCCCGCATGAATTCCGCCATACCGTTAGCACGGTCATGAATACCATGGCGCACAACGGTTTCATGTTCCTCCACCTTACCGAGTGGAAGCGCCATGCTGATCCCCTCGAACCCGGCTCCTGGCCGTACTTCACCCAATGCATGCCACCCTGGTTCGACTCATACTGGCGGCGGGGCGAGAAATGAGCAACGGGTATTTTAGCCCAGCGCATGCTTTATAGCGGTAGCCAGGTAGGCCACTTCGTCATCGGGCAGGCCAGCGCCAAGGGTATAGAGGCCGTTTTTGGCTTTCAGGCTCACTCCCTTGGAATCGAACAGACTTCGTAGGAAATCCAGCGACATGATCAGTACTGCACAACCATCGGCGCGTTAGCGCCAAACATTATGATCATCAGGGCTGCAAATACCATGATCAGTGCAGCCATGAGAAAAAAGAGCAGCGTCATCGCGAGCATCATTGGGCGGTAGCCAATGCTTCCTTGCTCGGTGATCCGGAAGTATGATTTCATTGCGTTAAGCTGTTTCGGGATCTCACGTCCAGTGGGGTCGAAGAATACAGGGATTTCGGTATCCCGCGGCCAGTAGGTCAGCCATTGCCGCGCGAGAAACTGCTGGGCATACTCCCGGTGCTGTTGATCGCGAATGCGTAGGTGTATAGTTTGTTTGCCAGGAGCAAAGAACCCCATAGGCACGTGCGGCGGATCAACCGCCTCAACACGCGCCCATCCCAATGGGGAGTATTTCAGTCGTCGAAATGCCTGGTAGCCAGAGACAAAATACAGCATGACAAAGATAAGGAGGGCTCCACCAACTGCTAACGAGATGTCCATGGAAGTGGTGGTCTGACCAGGCGACAGTCGCTGGCAACTGACGAAGCCGATAAAGAACAAGGCTTTACACAGGAACAGCACACACATCCCATGACCCGTAAGCAGCTGTAGCTGCACCAGTCGCGGGATACGGCGCGGAGGCAGGGGGAGTGGATGCTCGGGTAATCGCTCCAACTCATCAGGCGCTGTTGCGAGCAGCATGGTGCGGCCATCCTGGAGACGGACGACGCTGGTCGCTGCATCGTGAAAGAGCTCGGCCGGTATGGGGTGATCAATTTTTATGCGCGAATAGGGAACGCGCACTCGCTGCGCACGTACGGGGGCAGCCGGTAGGGCGTCGAATGGTTGAATGCCGAGATACCAACAATTGGTATAGAGATACCAGCTGGTCACCTGAACCGGTTGTGGGCGGGCGGTATGCAATAATCGCGAAGCCCGGCGTAACGCTTCCAGCGTCTCTACCCCCCGGCGCCAGCGGTGTCGCGCATATAGGGATACCACCGTCATCATGAGCAGCGCCACGATGATCGCGGGCAGCCACCGTGCGGGATTATCGACAAGAATGACGGCAAGTATCGCACCAGTTGCCAGCAGACCCATGAGGAAAAGCAACACCGGCATGCGTGCAACCATGCCGGCGTCGGTGCGAAATTCCTGGACAATATCATCCGTGGCTAACATGACGCCATTATATCATCGCAAAGTACTGCTGGGACATTATCTGCTTACGCGTAGAGCAGTTAGTTAATAGGGAAATCAGGTGCTCCCTGGTGAAGCGTGATAGGCAATGTGTGTCGATGGCCAGCGCTAACGCAGCAGTTTCCCCAGTAGTTGATGCAGCACAGCAAGCGCCTGGGGGAGATGCACCGGGTCTGTGAACTGCGTTTCCGCCTATACACCGATGAATGCTTATGTCGCCATATTATGTCGGCTGTTGACACTGCAATGAAACGCAAGCGACATTGCAGAAAATTAACTGCCACGGCAAATCATACGGTATGACCAAATAATTGATGGATCTGTCGTTCGTTGCTTGAATACTGGCACGTTGCACGCCAATAAAAATTTATTTATTTTTCAATGAAGGATAAATCAATATCAGGTGAAAAGCTCCACCAAAGACCAACATTCGATTCCCATATTTTTTCGTAATAATCAGCGATTGCATCATCACCGACTAATTTTCCGAGTTCATTTGCTTGCTTAGCGCTCTCTCTTGCTAATGAGGCTAGTTCACCATGACCACCAAACTGTTTGTATCTCGCCTGTAATTCATTGGCATCCTGGTCTTTATCAATCGAATTGAGAACTGCATCTACAAAGTATCGCATCATCCATACGGATGCCGTGATCTCATGCCGCCAGCTTATCTTCCAGGATCATACCCCGATCCTGTGCCTCACTTGAGACCTGCTCCAGCAGATCGAAGCACTCCCGAATCCAGTAATAGCCACAGAGAC
>DASXVL010000467.1:0-7897 GCA_036504255.1 Armatimonadota bacterium
GTGCCAAGTAGGGAACGCTCAGGCGCTCTCGCGGGCACGGGTCAGCATGCAAGACAGGCGCGCCACAGCGGGCGCGCGCTACGGGCACCAAGATAAGGCACGACGTGACAACCCCGCTACATTTACTGATAAGCAGGGGACACGCTCACCCCTCTGTCGGATACTTCAGCCCCCATTGCGCGCGTAGCGTGTCGAGGGTCTGCATGACGGTGAGCGTATCGCTAAGGGGCAGCATTGGGCTCTCCCGCAGGCCGGCGCGCAGGCAGCGGCCGAACTCTTCGGCCTCGTAGTTATAGCCATTGCCGACGGCGGCGGGCTCGATCTGTTGCTCATCCTTGCCGGTCACGCTCAGCGTCAGGTGTGACGGTCGCCACCAGGAGCCGTGCAGGCGAAGTGAACCTTCCGTGCCATAGATGACGGCTTCCTGCGCGGTGGCAGTGCGCACGGCGCAGCTCAAGATGGCGAGGCGTCCACCCGTAAAGGACAACACCATGCCCGCCTGCTCGTCCACGCCCGTCTCGCCGAGGTGCGCGAGTCCGGTGACGGCGCTCGGCGCGCCGAAGAACATTTGCGCCAGGCTGACCACGTAGACGCCGACATCGAGCAGCCCCCCGCCGGCCAGCGCCGGGTTGAGCAGGCGGCTCTCGGGATTCCACGCGCCGCGAAAGCCGAAGTCGGCCTGCAGCAGGCGCGGCTCGCCGATGGCCCCGGACGCGACCAGCTCCCGCGCGGCGACCACGTGCGGCAGGAAACGCGACCACATGGCCTCCATGAGCAGGCACTCGGCGCGCCCGGCGGCATCGATCACCAGCGACGCTTCCCGGGCATTCACCGTGAAAGGCTTTTCGCAGAGCACCGCTTTGCCCTGCGCCAGACAGAGTAGCGCATCCTCCGCGTGCATGGGGTGGGGCGTGGCGATGTAGATGGCATCCACCTCCGGGTCCGCCGCCAGCGCGGCGTAACTGCCATGCCGGTGCGGTACCTGCCACTTTTCCCCGAACGCCTCCGCCTTCTCCACACTGCGCGAGCCGCAGGCGATCAGCCGCGCATCCGGCACAGCGGTCAGTCCCTCGGCAAACGCCCCGGCAATGCCGCCCAGCCCCAGAATGCCCCAACGCACAATATCGCTCATAAAATGGCTACCCCTCTTTACGGAATAAGACTTTCCTCTACATAATAAGCGCAACGGGCGCGCCTGTATAGAAACGCCCGGGCCAAAATTCGGATAATATTACCGTGCTACATGAACGGCGGGTCTTGTTGCGCTCGAACCCTCATAAGCAAATACCTACTGACTGTGATTTCTTGCCTGGGATGGCCCCGCCGTCCCCGATCGTCCCAAGAACTACATTGGCTTCAATCACTTTGGGGCAACTATGAACCAAATCATCTTATCGGTATGTCCATGTATTGTCCTAGTACTCACCGGTATTTTGCTGCTCCGACAACAGCGTTTGTTCAGTATTGCCCTCTATGCCGTAGCGGTGTATTGCTATGTTTTCTTCTTATCAAAGCTCGACTGGGCGTTAGCACACGAACCCGTTCAGTTCTTTTATCCTATTTGGCTATTCGTTGGGTTACCCTGCACAATAGTCATCGCGTCGCTCGCCGCATTATGCGTACGCGCGTTGGTGCTATGTTGGAAGAAATTTCATGTGGTGGTGTCTCCGAAGAAGCTGATTGCCGGTAAGATAACCTGTCTCGTCGTTGTCCTGACGATTTTGACATTCCAAGGCGGCCTGTATTATTTAAGTGTGCAACGGATGAGGGTGGGTATCGAACTGTGTGGAAGCTGCAACTATACCCTTGAGGGTAAAATTCTTCACACGGTGGCGAGTACTCCTCCAAGATTACGTGATTTTTTCCTGTACGATCTTGCGCAAGAAAACGCGGCGCGCGAGTATACGCCTACGGCGTTTGCAGGCTTTGTCCATAATAATTCCGATGTGGAATATCATAATGTGGTCGCCATGATAACATTTCAGACATCCGACCATACTATCAAACGATATGCTGCGATGAGAAAGCACTTGTCACGTGGAGAATACTGGCAATTCTCCATTCCGTTTAACGGAGATCTACCGCAAGAAGCACTCCAAGATCGCATTCGTGATTATAGGATAGTCGGCGTCCGTGGCGCAACAAAATGACGATGCCGACAGCACATGAAACTATTGCCATGACCACACGCATACCACCGAGCCCCATGCCCTTTTCCGCCGGGCGTGGGCAAAATACGCGGCAGGATCCGCACCACATCACCCGTCCCGGCGGGTCCGACATGTGGATCCTCGAATTCACCGTCGCCGGGCAGGGCTGGGTGCGCACGCCGGGCGGGCGCGCGGACATCCATACCGGCGACATGCTGCTCTTTCATCCGGAGACGCCGCAGGACTACGGCATGGACGACGGGGTGGGGACGTGGGATCATGTGTGGGTCTGCTTTGCCCCGCGCGCCGCCTGGCGCGAGTGGCTCGTCTGGCCGGAGCTCGCCCCCGGCATCGTGCGCCTGCACATCCCGCCCGCAGAGCGCGCGCGTCTGCAGGACCGCCTGGCGGCGGTCGCCGGCTATCTGCATGGCCCGTTCAAACGCCGCGACGAATTCGCCGTGAACGCGCTGGAAGAAGTCTTGCTCTGGTGCGACACGGTCAATCCGAATAGCCACCAGGCGCGTCAGGACCCGCGCATTCACCGAGTCATGGAGGTCATCTGCGCGCGCTACGCCCGACCGCTGGCGCTGGCGGAGTTGGCGGCGGTCGCCGGGCTCTCCACCTGGCGCTTCGCCCACCTTTGCAAAGAGCAGACCGGGCAGACTCCGCAGCAACTGCTCACCGCCTACCGTCTCGCCCGCGCCGCTGAACTGCTCATCATGACCGGCAAGCCCATCGCGGAAATCGCCGAGGACACCGGCTTCGCCAACCCCTTCTACTTTTCTCGCGTCTTCCGTCGCGCCCACGCCATGAGCCCGCGCGACTATCGCAAGCAGCACACGGGGTAGACCCGCCCGCCTTACGCGGGGCGTGTTCCGCGTGTGAGTAGCGCTCATTGCCTACCGGGCACTCCGCGCAGGGCGAGACCGGTCGCGTGTATCGTGCTCCAGCGAAGAAGATTTTGCGGTAAGTGCTGGGAACTTACTGACAAGGCCATGGACCAATGCCATTCAAATACGCTAGCTTCATCCGGCAAGAGAAACGCTTTGAGCTTCACTGTCCCGCACTGTGTGCGCCGGTTGCGCGCAGGAAAATATCCAGATCATGGTGTGGGAGCTCCCTCTGCGTTGTCCCTTGCCCCGATAGGGGCACGAAGCCACTAGCCACCAGTGCAGCGTAGCGGAACTGGTGGATCACCCGTCTGCACACTCGATCAGCCCCGACAGGGGCGACAGCAGAACCGTCTGTCGCCCTTTCAGGGCTTGGCATCATGGGCGGACATGGTCCACGGGTTCCGCGTTGCTTCACCCGTGGCGTGTGGCTACGGGCTCCTTCAGAGCCGGGGGGAAGAGACGGGTGTTTTCAATGAGTGAGCGTGTCTCGTACAGACTGAGCGTATTTGAATGGCATTGGGCCATGGACGCCCGTCCCCGGCTGTGTGATTTTCGACGCGGCAGCGCCCGAGCCCTATTTGATCGCGGTGATGATCGCCGAGGCGACGAAGGCTTCAATGCCGCGACCCGGCGCCCATTCGCGGATAAACTCGCGACTGCGCTCGTTGACCGCCACGGTCACCTGTGCGAAACCCGCCGCACGCAGCATGGCTTCGGTGTCGGCAGCCGTGCTCGCCCCGGCGATGCACCCGGAAACCAACGCCATGTCGCCGCGCATCTCCACCGGGATGTCCGCCGTGGCCACCACGTCGGAGATGGCCAAACGACCGCCGGGTTTCAAGACGCGGTAGGCCTCGCGAAAGACGCGCGGCTTTTCCGGCGAGAGGTTAATCACGCAGTTGGAGATAATGACATCGGCGATGCCGTCGGCGACCGGCAAGGCTTCGATCTCGCCCAACCGGAATTCCACATTGTTGTAGTGCCCGGCGACGGCGTTCGCGCGCGCCTTGCTCAACATCTCCGGTGTCATATCGACGCCGATGACGCTGCCCTCCGCGCCCACGCGCTCCGACGCCAGGAAGCAGTCGAAGCCGCCGCCGCTGCCCAGGTCCACCACGGTTTCGCCGGGCTGCAGCGCGGCGATGGCTTGCGGATTACCGCAGCCCAGGCCCATGTTCGCGCCATCAGGTACGGCGGACACCTCGTGTTCGGAATAGCCCAGTTGCCGGGAGGTGTCTATGACGCCGGGCGTGCCGCAGCAGGAGGTTTTTGTGCTGCTACAGCAACTCGCGCCGCCCCGTTTGGCCACGCCGGCATAGTTCTCACGCACGGCCTGCCGTACGGCATCCGCCTGTAAATCAGTAGACATCGCTTTCTCCTTTTGTCGAATTTTGTAAGCGCGCGATCAAGTCGAGCACGCGTTCTCGTACCGCATCGCGGATGGGGCGCACGGCGTCGAGGCCCTGGCCCGCCGGATCGGACAGGCCCCAGTCTTCATCGATCTTCATGCCCAGGTACACGGGGCAGCTTTCCTGCACGCCGCACCCCATGGTGATGATGCGGTCGCTGGCATCCACCAGTTCCGGGGTGGCGAGCTGGGGGTGTTGGGCGCGCAGGTCGATACCGACTTCCGCCATCGCCGCGACCACTACCGGGTTCACGCGCTCCGTCGGTTGCGTGCCGGTGGATATGGCATGCATCCCGGCGGGCGTGAGCGCGTTGAAGAAGGCTTCCGCCATCTGGCTGCGCCCGGCGTTATGCACGCAGACGAACATGATTTGCATGTTGAGACTCTCCTTCTTGTGTCGGCGTCGCGTGGTTCTGCTCGTCCTGCCGGCTGCCGTCACCCTCATCCCCAGCCCTCATATGCGCCAACTGTGTGCAAAAACGGCCCCCACCCAGCCCTCCCCCGCTGCGGCAAGGGAGGGTAGCGGTTCTTCGGCCCCCTTCCCTTGTCGCAACGGGGGAAGGAAGCTGTGGGATGGCAGGCTCATATGCGACCCGACCCCCGCTAAACGCTATTCGCTACTTCAAAACATCGACCCCTTGCCACCGTCCAGGTGGTTCAGCATCGTCTTGCCACGTTGTGCGTTGATCTCCGGGAGGAGACGCTCTCGCACGAACGCGAGCGCCTCTTCGGCATCGCTATCGGTGACGATCACCTGCAGACGCAGAAGGTCGGCTTCATCAAGTTTGATAGTGACCATGGTAGGCTCCTCAATATGCTCCGCGCCTTTACGGCACGGCGACGTTGGGCGCGAGCGGTTGCACCCGGAAATAGCGCCGTTGGAAGTACAAGGCCACGTTGACCAGCCCGATGAGTACGGGCACTTCCACCAACGGGCCGATGACGGCGGCGAAGGCGACATTGGAATTGATGCCGAATACCGCCACGGCGACGGCGATGGCCAGCTCGAAGTTATTGCTGGCGGCGGTGAAGGAGAGCGTCGCCGTTTGCCCGTACGTCGCGCCGACCTTGCGCGCCAGATAGAACGACACCAGGAACATGAGCACGAAATAGATGAGCAGCGGCACGGCAACGCGCACGACATCGAGCGGTAAGCGCACGATATAGTCACCCTTGAGCGAGAACATCACCAGGATGGTGAAGAGCAAGGCGATGAGCGTGAGTGGGGCGACGCGCGGCAGAAACTGCGCCTCGTACCACACGCGCCCTTTGCGCCGCAAGGCGACGAAACGCGTGAGCATGCCGGCGAGGAAGGGGATGCCCAGGTAGATAAAGACGCTCTGCGCGATTTGTCCGATGGTGATGTGCACCGCGCTGCCCTTGAGGCCAAAGACCGGCGGCAATACGGTGAGAAAGACGTAGGCATAGACGGAAAAGAAGAGCACCTGGAAGATGGCGTTGAACGCCACCAGCCCCGCGCAATACTCGGTATCGCCCTGCGCCAGATCGTTCCAGACGATGACCATGGCGATGCAGCGCGCCAGCCCGATAAGAATGAGCCCGACCATGAAGTCCGGGTAGCCGCGCAGGAAGAGGACCGCCAGCGCGAACATGAGAATCGGTCCGATGAGCCAGTTCTGCAGCAGCGACAGCCCGAGCACCTTCCAGTTGCGGAAGACCTTGCCGAGTTCCTCATACTTCACCTTCGCCAACGGCGGATACATCATGATGATGAGCCCGATAGCGATGGGAATGTTCGTCGTGCCCAGCGAATAACGCTGCCAGAACTCCGCTGTTCCCGGCGCTAGATAGCCCAACGCCACGCCAATCGCCATGGCCAGGAAGATCCACAGCGTCAGATAGCGGTCTAAAAATGACAGGCGTTTCGTGATGCTTTCACTCATGTCCGTTTCTTCCAACCTTCCCCTCATCCACAACAGGAGTTCTTCGCCGTCGCTGCCGCACAGCAACTCTCGATGGACTCGCTCGCCTCAGGCGTGTCTGCTTGGCGTCCTCCAAGTCGTTCGGCTAACGCCAGGACATGGCGGGCCGGCGTGTCTTTGACCGCCTGGGCGGTGGCAATGGCCAACGCCACATCGTCATGCGAGACACCCAGTTCGAGCGCTCGCTTGTAATGGTACTTCAGACACGGTTCACAATTCGCGGCAATCGCCGCACCGACGGCGACCAGTTCCGCCACGACATCAGTATAGATGGACATACGCTGTTCCTTTCGTATTTCGACGATTTGCGATATAACATGCGTGATGCTACACGCTAGTACACGACCAGCGTGAATTTGCATGGTAGCTTGGGTCGTTGCTTAGGCATCCGGCTACCGTGCTCTGGTGTTCCCTTTCAAACGCGCCAAAATGGCGGCGTTCTGGCATACTGGAAGCCCCCTCTTGATGGAGGTGTATTCCGTATGTCCGAAATTTATTGTGGTCAAGCGACCAAGTACCTTGTCAACTTAACCGACGATGAACGCGCCCGGCTGCACGCCATGCTGAATAAAGGCACTGGCCCAGCCCGTCCGCTCACCCGTGCGCGTATCTTATTGGCGGCTGACCGTAACGATTCCGATGAAACCATCGCCTACGCGCTTCACGTCTATCGGACGACGGTGGCCGCTGTACGCAAGCGCTGCGTCGAATCGGGGTTGGATGCGGCGCTCTTTGATGCCGTCCGCCCGGGCGCTCCGCGCAAACTTGATGGCGTCCAAGAAGCCTTTACCATCGCGTTGACCTGCACGCAGGCCCCCGAAGGGCAAAAACGCTGGACGATGCAACTCCTGGCCGATAAGCTCGTGAGTCTGGGCGTCGTGGACTCCATTTCGGATGAATGTGTGCGTGAGACGCTAAAAAAAACGATACCAAGCCGTGGCAGCGCAAAGAATGGTGCTTCCCGACGATAGGGGCCGATTTTGTCTGGCGGATGGAAGACATTCTCGACTTCTACGCCGAGGCGCCCGATCCGGCCCGCCCGCGTGTCTGCTTGGACGAGGTGCCGGTCCAACTGGTGAGCGAAACGCGCTCCCCGGCTCCGACGGCGCCTGGCGAACCGGCACGCTATGATTCGGAATATAAACGCGAAGGCACTTGTAACCTGTTTGTGCTCTGCCAACCCGAAGCAGGCTTTCGCCATGTGACCGTGACTGACCAGCGGACGATGGTGGACTGTGCCCATCAATTAAAAATGCTGGTCGATGACCTGTACCCGGCGGCCGAGGTGATTCGTCTCGTGACCGATAACTTAAATATTCATACACCCGCCTGTCTCTACGAGGCATTTCCCCCCGAAGAGGCGCGTCGGATTGTCGCCAAATTGGAGTGGCATTACACGCCCAAACATGCCAGTTGGCTCGATATGGCCGAGATTGAAATCGGTGTGTTGTCCCGGCAGTGCCTGGATCGCCGGATTCCTGATCAACAGACGCTACGGCGGGA
>DASXVL010000468.1:0-1933 GCA_036504255.1 Armatimonadota bacterium
AGAAGGGTTTGCCGTCGGCGGACAGGTCATGCCGCCGCTCCGTTTCCTATTCACGCCCTTGCCCTATGTGCTCATCATTTCCCGGCGTGACAAAATTGAGCTCATTGACCAGCGCGAATTGAACATCGGCCTGACCGTCGATGAATTCGACGTGATTGAAAAAGCGGTTGAGAAACGTCTGAACGTGTCGTCGCTCGTGACGCCTATTGGCGGTCTGGGCGCCTACCCCACCATGCTGCCCGAAACTGCGTCGCTACAATTCACGCTCGAGACTGCGGCGCATGAATGGACGCACAATTTTCTTTTCTTCAGCCCGGTAGGCGCGAAGTACAGCGATGACCCGGTAGCGCGTGTCATCAATGAGACCACCGCCGTCATCGTGCAGCAGGAGGTCGGTCGTCGGGTGTTGCAGCGGTACTACCCGGAACTGGCGCCGCCGCCACCCGCGCCAACGCCGTCTGCGACGACACCTGCACCCACTCCGCAACCGCAGCCGAATCAACCGCCATCATTCAGCTTCAACGCCGCCATGCGCGAGACGCGCCTGCATGTCGATGCGCTGCTGGCGGAGGGAAAGATTGACGAAGCTGAAGCCTACATGGAGGAACGTCGCGCCGTCTTCGTCAAGAATGGCTACGGCATCCGCCGCCTGAACCAGGCGTACTTCGCATTCTATGGCGCCTATAACGCGGAGCCGGGTGGTTCACCAACTTCCGGCAAAGACCCCGTCGGCCCGGCGGTGCAGGCCATGCGCAAGAACAGTGCATCGCTGGGCGACTTCGTGCGCAAGATCGCGACGGTGCAGACGCTGGAGGATGTGCAGAGATTTGCAGGTGAAACGAGATAGCCATGCTGTGTACATAGTCCGCGCAGGCGCGCAACGCGGTCGAATGGAATTCGCCGCTACACGCTAGGCCGCAAGTCGGCCTGCGCCGACTGGGAAGCGATCATAGTCCGCGTAGGCGGACTTCGTACACCTAGCTGGCGACTTCCAGTCGCACGATATCCGTCGCACTACGCGGTCGAATGGTCAGGCGCATAGTCGGCGCAGGCGGACTACGCGGTCGAATGGAATTCGCCGCTACTCGCCAAGCCGCAAGTCGGCCTGCGCCGACAGGGAAGCGATCATAGTCCGCACAGGCGGACTTCGTACACCTAGCCGGCGACTTCCAGTCGCACGGCGTCCGGCGCACTACGTTAGCAGCACCGTGATGATGACCTGCGCCACCAGGATCTTCGTAATCATCGCCACCGGAAATACCGCTGCGTAGCCGATGTTGGGCAGATCATTGCCGGTCTGTTCGAGCGCGAATCCGAGCACTGCGGGCTGCGTCTGCAATCCGGCCAGCATTCCGATCAGCAACCCCATTGGTATCTTGAGCAGTTTGTGGCCGATCCACAGCATGAGCAACGCGGTGGTGCATGTCACGATGGCGCCGGCGATAAAGATCGCCAATCCGCCGCCTTGCGAGAGCGTGCTCACAAAGGCATATCCGGCACGTGTGCCCACTGCGGCGAGGAAGAAAATCAAACCGATCTGGCGCAACAGCAGGTTTGCCCCATAGGGAATCGTCCACACAATCGGGCCTGTGCGGCCGATGGCGCTCAGAATCAATGCCACAATCAACGGGCCGCCTGCGAATCCAAGCTTAAGCGTCACACCGCCCGGCAGCGGGATGGGCAGGATGCCAAGCAACAGGCCGAGCGTCAAACCGAGGCTGAAGGTCAGGATGTCAATCTCGCTTATGGCGCGGTACGAATCGCCGAAGAATGAACTGACGGCATTCATGCGCTCGCGATGACTCACTACGCGCACGCGGTCGCCCAGTTCGATGACGGTATCGGCGTGCGCCAGCATATCGACATCGCCGCGCCGGATGCGCGTGACCACGGCCCCAAATTTCTGCTGCAATTCCAGGTCGCGCAGTTGGCG
>DASXVL010000469.1:0-2475 GCA_036504255.1 Armatimonadota bacterium
CCGACCAAGACGGCTGGGACAGATATGAGGCGGCCAAATGGCTCACCATGCGCCGATGGCTTGAAGCTAATCCCGACGACGAGCTCGCGAACGATGTCCGAGCCCAACTGACCTCGGAACCTGAGCGCTACGCCGCATACACGCGTGAATACGTGGGCTGGGGTGTGTTCGCGCTGATGACGCGGTGATGCGTTGTGGCATCCGATGGTATAGTGCCTGCTTGATAAGTTTCGGCAACAGTTAGTTCACAATGGCGATTTGTCGCAGTTCCTTCTCACTTACCGGATCGAACAACTCCAGCGCTTTGCGGAAATCCGCAATAGTGATGCTCCGCGAACCGAATTTCTGCAAGAGCAGGAGTACCGCTTGCGCGCTGGAATCGTTGTAGGAGTGAAAGGCGGTGACCGATGGACAGTCATGATCACGCAGTCGTTAGGGAGCAGGACATCGATAATAGCTCTCTCATCCGGGCCATGCAAGTGTGCCGGGATGCGTATAGCCCGCGGCATCGGGAGAAGGCCTACCAGGAGTTATTGCAGAGCACCCTCCTCGTCCCCGCCCAACCGCGTGCCGACACTGCAAACGGCGACCGTACGGGGGACAGCGGGGGCGAGGATGTCGGATTGCTGATGACGAATAACCCCGAGACCGGTGAGCCGGTTATCCTGGCGTTTACCGATCGCGAAACGATGACCGCATATCAGGTGCCGGAGGGTTGTTGTCTCTGCATTCCCGCTGCCCAGCTGTTTCAACGCCTCTCCCCCGCTACGGCCCCGTCGCTGATCGTCTGTGCGCTGGATGCCTACCTGCCCGTTAGCCACCCGGAGATTCTGCAACTGGCCGGTGGCCAGATTCCACCCCCACAGGTGACGGCTATCCCTGCCAGCATGCCAAACTCCGGACCGATCGCCTTCAAAGCGTTGGATACCGACTTACCATCCAGCCTGCGTCAAGAGCTCAACACCCTGCTGGCGCCCGCTGCCGAGATCCGGGCGGTCTATATCTTCCTCATACGGGAAGACGACCAGCAGGCGCCAGGTTTTGCCGCCGCTGTCATCGTTTCTCAAATGCCCAAGGAGCACACCATCCGCCCGCTACTTGACGAACTCGCCCGCTGCATCACCCCATACCTGCCCGTCGAAACTCCGCTGACCATGCTCTCCTTTAAAGAACACGACGATTTCGCCAGCCATCTCGGACAAGTGCTCCTGCCGTATTATTACCGGGGTGAGGGGACAGGCTCCAGGCTCAATTAGCGAAGAGGCCCAATCTCATAAGAGCGTCTGTGCACTTTCCTTCCGGATTCAGGAAGGAATGCCTGTGCTGCTTCCAGGCCGGTGTAGCGTGTTGGTTGTTATTTCCACTACACGCGAGGCTACTACAACTGATATCCGCGCGCAACCCAGTAGTGCCAGTCGGCGATGGCCTCGGCGGTTTCGTCATCCACCTTAATGCCTTCCAACTGCGCGAGCGGCACGCCGAGGGTGCGATCTTGCCACTGAATGATGACGAACATTTCATGCAGGCAGTCGTCTTCCGGCGCCATGCCGGTGACGGTCACCTCTTCGCCCTTCCGCAACGGGGATATCGTGCGTGTCGCAAGGCATCGGGCGCGAAATGGCGGGTGGAGGCACTCGTCCAGATAGTTCCACCAACTCATCGCTTGCTCATCTTCTCCGTAAGCATCCACGATGATTTCGTTATATAAGCGAGCTTCTCGCTCCTCATTTTTCGCGATGTTGGCCATCAGCTACTCCTTGGTCTTGCGTCGAAAGGCGTAGGAAACAGTCGCGGCCACGTTGGGCCGCATCCGCGTAGCCGGGGGACAAGGCCGCCAATACCGGTTCCGCGCCGCGCCAGAAGGGGAAGTCGCCCAGGCGGCGGAGTAGCGGCGCGGTGACGGCGGATGGGTGGGCGTCGCCGGCGTCATCGTCGGGGGCTGGTATGCCGGACCAGAAGGTCGCGGGGTCGGAGGCCAGTGGTTCCGGTGTGATATCACGGCCTGGCGCAGTCGCCTCCAGCGTACCGGCGACCGCGCGCAGGCGATCGAGCAGCGTTTCACGTGGCAGACCGCGCAGGGTGAAGATGAGAAAGGGGTCACGGTCGAACTCTTCGCCCAGCAGGTAATAGACCGCCGCGATGTGTTTGCACGGGTTTGACCAGTCCGGGCAGGAGCAATCGGTGGTCAGATCGCGCGACGCGGCGGGAAAGAGCGGCGCGCCGGCCGCCTGAAACACCTCTTCGATGTCGGCGGGCATTTCCCCGGCCAGCAATTTCGCCAGGAAGATCGCCCGCCCGGCGAGCTCGGCGATGACGCGATCCCAGGCTTCGGATGATAACGGCGCCAGCTTGATGGTGACTTTATATGGTGTTGCACGAGACCCCTGTACTTTCGCCGTTACCACGCCGGGGGCAACGTCGACGGAGAGCACCTGCCCACTCCGCGCATAGGAGCGCCCACGCGTGAGGCGCGCG
>DASXVL010000470.1:0-2763 GCA_036504255.1 Armatimonadota bacterium
ATGCTGATCAGAACGGCGGGGAAAACATCCTGATGGAGATCAGTGAGATTCATTATCTCGGATCGCCCACGGCGGTCACCGAGACGACGCTCACCTTTCCCGGAGTCAACTGGACGACGAACTGCTGGGTCACCGACGACCTGGCGGGATGGAATACGCAATACGATGCCAGCGTCATCTACATCAGTCGTGGCCCGGGTCGGGGACAATGGCGCCGCATCCTCGCTAACTCAGCCAATAGCCTGACCATTGACCGACCGTGGGATGCCCCGCCGGATGCCGGCAGCGTACTGAGCATCGAAGAAGCGGCGGCGCGTTGGGCTGTCTATCACAATACGGTGGATGGTTTACCAGACGATAATGGCGACGGGACCCCCGATTATTTAACGCGAATATGCGCGGTAATCGGCGTTGACTTTTTCGGTGAGGTTTTTGACGGCATCATCGCCAACAACACGGTCTCCCATATGGTGAAAGGCATTGATCTGGTGGGCAGAGCCGGTAGTATGGGCTCGCCATCCCAGGTCAGCGACACCGAGGCCAACATCCTGGTCACCGGCAACACGGTATCACAGTGCAAATACGGCCTGGCGCTGGAGACCAGCGCAGCGCCCTCGGGCGCCGGCGACCCTGTTGTCGGCCCCTCGACGCTGGGGTGCGTCTTCCGGGATAACCAGGTGTCGGAGGTGGTGACCGGTTTTTCTAGTGACCGGAACTCCATCTCTTATCTCTGGGATTGGCCGTGGTCGACCAGTACACTTGTCGAAGCCAATACGCTGTCGAGCTGCACATCCCTCGGCGCCTACCTCGGCAAGCAGCAGGATGCCATGCTGTTGCGGAATAACAGCTTCACCGGAAGTGCGGGCAGCACGGCGGGCATCAGCTTCGACCCGGCGCCGCTGACCGTCATGAATGCCAAATTGTATAACAACGGGTATGCGACGTTCCCGTCCTGGTACAGTGGCACGCTGCCCGGCAGCGGACAACAATTGGATGGGCGCAGCCTGCGCTTCCATGCCTTGACGGGCGGGAGCTATCCGCCGGCACAGACCGCCACCCTGTGGAATGTCGGCACCAGCAGCCTCACGTCGCTGGTCAGCAGCGACAGTTCCTGGCTCACCGGCTCACTCAACTGGGCGACGATCGATGACGAGCAGGCCGGCAGCGCCGCCACCCTCACCGTGAGCGCCAATACGACCGGATTGCCGGCCGGAGACTACTATGGCACGCTGACCCTCACCGGCGACGTCCAGTACAGCCCGCTGACGCTCGGGGTGACGCTGGTGCTCGATGCGCCGGTCGGCACCCTCTCCGCGCCGGGCGGGGTGAGCGCCCTCGGCACCTCCTCTTCGGTCATCCGCATCTCCTGGACGGCGGTAACCGGCGCCACCAGCTACAAGGTTGAGCGCAGCACGGATGGGTTGACCGCCTGGACGCAAATCGCCACGCCGGGCGCCGCCGCGACCTACTACGACGACACGGGTCTTTCCACCGGCGCCACCTACTGCTACCGCCTGCGGACGACCAATGCCAGCGGGGATTCCTCTACCAGCGATGTGGTGATCGCGACCACGCTGCCCTCCGCGCCTGCACTCACCGCGACCGCCGCATCCGACACCGCGATCACGTTAAGCTGGACTGACGTGACCGGGGAAACAGGGTATTACATCGAGCGCAGTCCCAACGGCACAGCGAGTTGGACACAAGTCGGCTCAACCTTGCCGGCGAATACCACGGCCTGTACCGATTCCGGCTTGTCGGTGAATACCACCTACTACTACCGCATGCACGCGCTCAATGCCAGCGGCAACTCCGCCGACAGCAACACGGCGAATGCCACCACCTATGCGCTGCCCACGCCCACCAACCTGACCGCGACCACGGTATCGACCACCCAGATCGACCTGGCGTGGACCGACGTCAGCGGGGAAGCGGGCTATTATGTGGAGCGCAGTCCGAATGGCGTCGACACCTGGTCGCAAATCGGCAGTACGGCCGCGAATACGACCACCTATCAGAACACCAGCCTTTCCGCCGGCGCCACCTACTATTATCGGGTGCGGGCCTATACCGGTGCCACCTACTCGGCATACAGCAATATCGCCACCCAGGTGACCATCCCGAAGACCGGGTTGCAACTCTGGTTGCGGGCGGATTGGGGCGTCTCCAAGGATGGCAATAACCGGGTGTCCGTCTGGTCGGACCAGAGCGGTACTGGCAATCATGCCGCCACCCTCGCCAGCCCATGCTACCAACCGTCCTATACCGCGAATGCAGTAAATGGCAAGCCGGTCATACGCTTCGATGGCGTCTATAATTATTTGAATGGCAATCTGGCGATGACGAACAATCAACGCACCATCTTTTGCGTGTATGCCTCAGTCACCTGTACGGCCAATGGGGCGATCTTTTCGTTGTGCGACGGCGTCCATGGCGATTCACAGACCAATGGCGAGATGCTGCTGCAGTATCCGTCCGGCGCGAACAGTGGGCTCAAATGGTTTCTCGATAGCGCACTTGTTCGTGACACCTATGGTTGGGCGAATGGTACGTTCAATGTCATGACGGCCTCTACCAATGCGACGCAGGCCAAGCTGTTCAAAAATGGCGTTCAGCAAGGAACCACCGCCACCATTACCGATCAAAGCCGGACGACAGCCACCTATGCGTTATCTGCGCGACAGGTGCCGTACGTCAAGTTCTGCGCTAGTAACGATATCGCGGAAGTGTTGGTGTTTAACACCGCGCTGTCCGATGTCGACC
>DASXVL010000471.1:0-2328 GCA_036504255.1 Armatimonadota bacterium
GGAACCGCCTTACGGACCAGTGGTGATCTGCCTGGCGCACAGCAGGCATTCACGCGTGCCATTGCCTTAGCGCCCACCAACGAGGACGCGCATCTCGGACAAGCGTTAGTGTTGCTGGCGCAGCAAGATTTTCCCGGAACGCGCACCCAACTCGATCTGGCGCCCGCGACAGCCCGGACGGAGGCGCTGCGCGGATTACTCGCACTACATGAGGGCAATGCTGCTCAAGCGGCACAGCGTTTGACCGCGGCCGTCACGCGTGATGCGACGCTCTATCAGGCGTACGCGCTGCTGGCGCTGGCCAGGCTGACGCTGAACCAACTACCGGAAGCGGAAGCCGCCGCACGACAGGCCGTCACAGTGCAGCCATACTCCTCGCAAACGCAAGCGACACTGGCGATGGTGCTCTTCTTCGAACAGAAGGGGCGCGAAGCGATGCTGGCGGCCGATCGCGCCATACAGCTTAATCCCTTCTCACCCTTTGCGTTATTAACGCAGGGGCGCGCGTTGCTGGCGCAAGATCGTGTCGATGAAGCGCGTAATGCGTTCCAGCAAGCGCAAGCCCTGGCGCCCGACCTGCCATTGGTCTATACTGAGCTTGGGCAGGTCTACCTGCGTCTCAATCTCTTAGCGAAAGCCGAGGCCGCGTTTCGTCAAGCCATAACACTACAGGTCGTCTCCCCGGATGCCCACACCGGCTTGGGGGTGTGCTTACAGATGCGGGGCCAGACGACAGCGGCCATCGCCGAACATCAACGCGCGCTGGCGATTGATCCGAAACACGTTGTCGCCCGCGTCAACCTCGCCGCACTCTATACCGAGCAGGGGCAATTTGACAACGCGGAAAAAGAATTGCAGCTCGGGGGCGCTGACCAGCCAGAGCATGGCCTGCTGTATGCCCGTCTCGCTGAACTCTCGCTGTACCGTCAGCAACTGTTTCAAGCGCAAATCTACGGACAACGTGCGGTCGCCCTGTTGCCGAAATCCGCCATTGCCCATTTTGTGCTGGGCCAGGTCTATCAAGAGCAAGGGCGAATTGTACAAGCCGGCGATCAATTCCGCGTGGCCGCCACGCTCGACCCGCAATACGCCGCCGCGCGCTACGCACTGGGCGTCGTCAGCGAAGGCGTGGAGAACGGCATGAATCTCGCGCATCCCTTAGGCGCCATCACCGCGGCGAATCAGGGGAGCGCAGGACAAGCGTTAAATCTGCAGAATTTGCAGGGGGCCGGCGCGGCAGACCGGATTCAAGCCGCGATTCAGGACCCGACGGTGGTGCGCGTCGCTTCACGTTCTTATGGTGATCTGCAACTCGACGGCGCCCTGGGCGAAGGGGATACCCAAAACGCCTCCCTCTCCTATCTGCACGAGTCAGACAATCGCCGCGCGGTGGTGAGCGTGCTCGGTCAGCATGAGTCGAGCGCAGGTGTGCGGGACAACGCCGATCAGACCAGTGATCAGTTCGGGGTCAGCTATGGCTGGAAAGCTGCGGATAATCCCTATGGATTATTCACCATGGCGCAAACCCGCAAGATCGACCATGGCAACGACGTCGGGCCCACATCAAATGCCTTCCTCGCGACGAGTCATTCGCGCGGTGAATTTCCCTCCCTCTTATTCGGCGGCAATCTTCGATCCGGCAACGCGCAGCGTACCAGCGCCGTCGTCTTGCTCGAAAGACCGTTCTACGATGTCACCGATATCGGCGGGTACACGAATAGCAGGTTACAGAGTCAGCATGGCGAAATTCGCCATGATATCACCATCAAGAATCATCGGATCAGTTTGGGGGTGAACGCCGGCTCCCGTACACTCAATACCAATAGCCTCATGCTCGGCATACCCGGCATCTTTCCCGACTTCCGTTCCGTCATGGATTCCAAGGTAAATTGGAACCAAGCCTACCTACACGATGCGGTGGCGCTGGGAACAAACTTGTCGGTGATCGGCGATCTGTCGGTCCATAGCTTTACCTATTCATTGCGCACCGACATAATATCACCCCCACCTCCCATGACTCTCAACTCACGGGTCACGGCACAAATGGGGGTCCCCGCCTTGACCATCGCCTGGCAGCCCACCTCACGGAGTGGGCTACACTTGCGCACGCGCGGCGTCGCCGGTAGCATCGAAGATTTCCAACTCTTGAATCCCACGGAGGTCTTTCTCTTCGACACCGCGGATCTCCCCTCTATCTGGTTAGCGAACGTCTCGTTCGGCAAAATTATTGGTCGCGGCCATAGTACCGAGGCGGAATACGATTACTCCTTCGACGATTCATCGTTCCTCCGCTTCGGGTTATTGGACCAGCAGGTACGCAATACCTTC
>DASXVL010000472.1:0-3589 GCA_036504255.1 Armatimonadota bacterium
GCGATCCACATCGGTGACCAGTTGCAGCAGGTTGCCCACGCGCATCCCGGTCTCCTGATCGATGTCCTTGTAACGACTCGACTGGAACCCATACCAGTTCCCCAGCGCCCGCACATCGTCGTCGTTATCCTTGTCACCGATGACAACGCGGACATTCACACTCGCCTGAGCGCGATCATCACGATCATCACGATCACCCGGCTTCGCCTGAATCGGCATCGCCGCGGCGAAGATCGCCATGACTGCCACCACCCAGGTCATCTTCCAATGCGTAATCATCTCCGTCTCCTTTCGGTGATGCCCATGCTCCGGGGCATCGATCAACAAGTTATGTCTTCTTCGGAGCGTGAGGGGAACTCCGCCCTTCTGTACTGTCTAATACGCCGCAAGCCGGCGGGGAGTTGCACGGTTGTCTTGGGAAATTTCATACTTTTCATTCAAGTAAGAAAAGAAGGGCGTTGCTCGGGGGAACTGAGAAACCGATCGCAACCTGAGGAAAATACAGGACAACAGCAGGGAAAACGCAGACCAAAGCATTCGATCCGTCTCATCCGTCCCATCCGTCTGATCAACCAAACGGATGGGACGGGACGGATAATAGAGCGAACCTACCAGACTGGACACCATGTTGCAGGCTGGGCACTCATTTGGAGTGCAGTGGCTCCCTTCCCCTGTGGCTCCATGCGGTTCGGTGCCACGGGGGAAGGGCGGGGATGGGAACCCGAGGTATCTGAACACTGACGCATATGAGGACGGGGGGATGGGGGCCTGCAATAAATCCAAGCGAACGCATATGAGAGCCGTAACCGCGAGCAGAAGAGAATCCCCATTTTACAATTTACAATTTGCACTTTACACTATCCGTTCTTCTTCCGTGCCCGTGGATGGGCATCCGCATACACTTCGAGGAGCTGGTCGCTATTCACATGGGTGTAAATCTGCGTGGTGGTGATGCTGCTGTGCCCGAGCATCTCCTGGATGGCGCGCAAATCGGCGCCCCCCTGCAGCAGGTGGGTGGCGAAGGAATGGCGCAACGTGTGCGGGGAGATATCCTTAATGATGCCCGCCCGTTTCGCCAACTGCTTGATGGCGAGCCAGAAGGTCATGCGCGTGATGGCCTGCCCTTTGCGCCCGGGGAAAAGGCAGGGAGCGTCGTCGTCGCGAGCGTCCAGGTAGCGCTGCACCCAGCCGATGGCCACCGTGCCCAGCGGCACGATGCGCTCTTTGTTCCCCTTGCCCACGCAGCGCACGAAACCGAGCTTCAGGTTGACGTCGCCGCGGCGCAGGTTCACCAGCTCGCTCACCCGCAGGCCGGTGGCGTAAAGCACCTCCAGCAGCGCGCGGTCGCGCATGCCGCGCAGCTCACTGATATCCGGGGCATTGAGCAGGCGGTCAACCTCGTCGATGGTCAACGTGGCCGGCAGCTTGCGCAGCAGGCGCGGCGTCTGTATATTCGCGCTGGGGTCAACGGTAAGGATGCGCTCGGCCACCAGGTAGCGGTAGAACTGCTTCAGCGTAGTCAGCTTGCGCGCCAGCGTCGCGGAAGCGGTCTTCCGGTGATGCAGCGCCGTCAGGTACTGGATCAGCTCACCCTCACCCACCGCCGCCACCTCGGCTTTCCCGCACGTCTCCCGCAGAAACGCCGCATGGTCCACCAGGTCGCGCCGATACGCCGCCAGGCTGTTCAGCGCCAGCCCCCGCTCCAACGCCAGATAATCCAAAAATTGCGCGATGTAATGCTGCATAGAAGTCAGTGATCAGTGAACAGTGACCAGATCGACTGATTACTGATTACTGATCACTGTTCACTATTTTTCCGTGGGCAAGACAATACCCTGCATGATGACACGTTGGCAGGCAATGAAGACAATCAGCGTCGGGATAGCCGCCAGCACGAAGGCCGCAAACTGCACCGGCTTGCTGTAGAAATACTCCATCTGCTGCAGGTAGACCATCAACGTCCACATCTTCGGATTCGGGCAAAGGATGAAGGCGAAGGCGAACGCGCCGTACGCCGCGGTGAAGGTGCCCAGCGCGAGGTAGGCCAGGAAGGGTTTCACCAGCGGGATGGTGATGCGCCAGAAGATAGTCGCCTCGCCCGCGCCGTCCAGCTCCGCCGCCTCATACAGGTCCTGCGGCAGCGCGTCGAACATCCCCTTCAACAGGAAGATGCTGAAGCCGCTGGCCATGCCCGGCAACACCAGTGCCCAGAAGGTATTGAGCAGGGTGAGCTGCTTGAGCAGCAGGAAGTTGGGGATCATGGAGATCTCCGCCGGGAAGGCCATTGTCGCCAGCAGGAAGAGCAGGATGCGGTTGGCGGAAGGCATCTTGAAGCGCGACAGCGCATAGGCGGCGATGGGGTTGACCGTCAGCGTCACCAGCAGCGACAGCAGAATCAGTACGGTGGTATTGAAGAACGCGCGGCCGTGCAGCACGACGTAATTGAACACCGTCGTGTAATTGCGCGTCATGAACTCCCAGCGAACCGCCCCCGCATGCTCCCGGCAGTAAGCGGCCCATACCCGGGTATTGGGGGGTGCCACATAGTCCCAGCCCGCGTACTGCGTGCCATAGGCGCTGTTCACTGCGGCGACGGTTTGATATTTCGCGTGCAGGAAGGTCCGGTAGCGTTCCTCCGGCGTATCGTAGGTCAGGCTGGCGATGGGCGCTTCCGTGGTGATGAAGTCGTTCCATTCCCCCATGGTGACGGTATCGATGGGGCAGTCTTTCGGCAGCGCAATCTGCGCGAAATTGGCGGTCGTGCTCCCATGCGTCCGTTGATAGAGGGCGATATTGTTCTGGTAGCGTTTGCGCAGGAAGGCGACCCACGCCGGCTGCGCATTCCGGTCGGCGCGCACGTAGAACAGCGACACGTACTGGCGGATGCACTCTTCCCACGCTTTGGCCAACTCCGGATTGCTGGTCGGTTTCCGGTGGGGGAAGGTCGCCTCGTCGATGCTGGCGTACTGCGTGCCGAATTTGGCGTTCACGTTTTTGACATCGTTATCGATGCGCGTGCGCAGATACTCGGACCAGACGGACTCCCCGGGAACGGGCAGGCGATATTGCAGCGGCTCCTGCATCTTGAACGCCTGGAACTCGACCATATGCTGGTCGAACGCCGGCAGGAACAGCCGCGACCACCAGTTCTCCACCACCGGTGTGATCTTCTGGAAATCGACCTCCACGGTGTTGTACGCCTTATTCATCTCTGCCGCGCTGCCGTATTTATTGACCAGGAACGCGCGATAATCGGCGATCACCTCGGTGATGCCGAATTTCGTGCGGAACGTCGGATGGGTGAAGCCGGCGCCGCTCAACATCACGTAGGTATCCGGTAATGCCTTCAAGTACTGGTAGTAATCCGCACGCTCCGCCGCATTGGCCGGCTTCGGCAGCGCCATCGCCGCCAACTTCGTCGCCGGATCGCGGGACACGCGCTCGTAAAACTGCAGATCGTAATTCGACTGCAGCTCAATATACTTGGCCAGCAGCTTGTCGTTCTTAAACCAGTAGGCGGGCGCCAGGTCAAAATCCAGCGCATCCACGTCCGACTTGAATGACGTGGAAACCCAGATCAGAAACGGCA
>DASXVL010000473.1:0-4940 GCA_036504255.1 Armatimonadota bacterium
CGCTCTCCCGAAGGCTGGCAGGGAACGGCGGGACTCGCTGCGCTCGAACCCTTCCAAACAGTGCTGTTGACCCATCGCCGCTGCAGGGCATCCCCGTGTTCTTCTCTTGTGCAAACACGCACGCGATTCCGCCAGCGTGATATAACATCAGGGACTTTTCTGTGAGCTTTTTGCCACACGGCCCCCGTCCGACTCTTCGCCCATGGCTACAGGGGAAGGGTCGAACGGGGGCCAATGGAGTCATAACGACTGGTGACCGTTAAGCGTGCCGGGCATTATGGCCTGACAGCAAGCGCGGAGACCGCATCACCGGCGACAAGCTCACGGTTGATCGCCACTACACTGTCGTCATCGAGCACGATACTGGAGAGCGACAGGGCGCCGTACAGCACCGTCAGTTCCACGCGCATGCCGTCAGCGGTGGCAGTCTGCGTGCAGGTACCCCAGGCATAGCCGGTCGACCAGAACGCCTGCCCGGCTTGCGCGGTGAAGCGCATGACGCCATCGACGGCAGAGTAGCGGAAGCCGGTCAACGCCAGCACCGCGCCCCAACTCGCCATCGCCCGCGCGTAGTGGTGGCCGCACTCGGCTTCATCAAAGGGATTCCGCTTGCAGCCATCATAGCGGGCGCGCACGGCGTCGATGACGCGCAGGCCATTTTCGCTCTGCCCCTCGTAGAGCATGCCGACGGCGGCGGTATACTCGAACCCGGTCATCGCCTCGGTGTAGTACGGGAAGGGGCGCAACGGCCGTCGCCCGCGTGGATATGAGGCCATGAGCAGCGCCGACTCGTCGCCGAGCGCGAACGAACGCATATTATTGAAATGCCCGTGTAAGCCATCCTTGAAATTGTGGCGCATGATGCTGAGTAACGTGGCGCGCACATGGTCGGGCTGCAGCAGATAGCCCAGTCCGCAGATATGCGCCATGTATTGCCCCACGAGTTGATCGACCAGGCACCCCGCGCCGAGTTGCAGTTCCGGCTCGCTCAGCGCGGTCGCCCCCATCCCGACGCGGAAGGCGTCCGGCACCGGGCCCTGTGGCGGGCGGATTTCGTGCTCGTAGTAGTCGCCGTTAAACAGGTGGGCGTCCGTCCACGCACTGCCGCGTGTGAAGAGGTCGCGACAGGTGGCGGCGAAGTCTGGCTCGCCCAGGTAGTTGGCCATCTCCTCCATGGCGCGCAGCGCGCCCAGGTACCAGCTCTCCATCTGCGGGTTGGGCCCATAATATTCGACGTCCATAGTGTTGTGCTGGCAGCCCTCCATCACGCCGTCACGGTCGGCATCCCAGCCACCGGGAACCCAGCATAACGCCAACGCCTTCTTGGCTTTCGGCCACAGCGCGCGCAACATGGCATCGTTGCCGCTCAATTGCCAATCGCGATAGAGCTTCATCAAGCAGCCCATCTGCCCATCCGCCGCCGCCTTACCCTGCTCGTTGGCGCGGTCCAGTGGCAGGAAAACGCGGAAGGACATGACGCCGTCCTCGTCGGTGGCGTGGGCAAACTCCACCTCGCGCATGCTCACCGAGAGCTCGCCGAAGAGAAACGCCAGCGCCTGTTCGTAATTCCACACGTGGGTGCAGGAGCCGAGGCAACACCCCGCGCCGTCGCAACAGCCTTCCCAGCCGTACAGGTAGCCATCCGGCGTGCGGAAACAGGTCTGCGAGCGCAGCGTGCTGATATTGCTCAGCGCGGCGTCCTGTACCACGGGCGGCAGGTCGGCGGCGGCGAAGGCCTGCACGAATTGCAGCGTGTCCGCTTCCAGCGCGGGCAGTTGCGCCGTGACCCGCTCCGCCACGTCCCAGGCGTCGGCGTACTGGGTGGTGTAGTAGTTGCCGATGCGATTATCAGGCGTACAGCCGCCGGCGCAGGCGCACTCCGTGTCCGCCGGCTTCGGCGTCCACGTCATGCGGTTGGGGAAGTGCCAGGTGAGTAGGAAGGTCACGGCCCGGCTCTCCCCGGCGGGCACCTCCACCTGTACCGCCAGTGAGGCCATGGGCGCGTCCGCCGCGCCATCGCGCTCGTCCAGCATGCCATCCGCACTGAAATCGTCCCAAAAATCCAAGAGACTGCCATTCCAGCCATCCGATGTCCAACGCGTACGGTACGACACACCCTGCTCGGCCATGGTGGTCAGCGCCATGGTGCCCCAGGCCTCGGCAGCGGCATCCAGTTCCCCGGCTTGCATGAAGATGCCCTGCACTCCGTCCCCGGTGCGGAAGGTGTTTTGGTTGCCCTTCGCGCCCACCGTGAGACGCTGCCCGTTCCATGTCGCTTCACTGTGCGAGCCGTCGATGCCGATAAAGTTCGGCACATTGCCGCACACCGTGGCGGTCACAGCGGTCGCGCTGGGGTTGGTCAGGACGTAGCGCAGCACGGCGACCGGAATGCTACTGCGGTCGGCATCCCCAGGGATGAGCGGATTGAACGCTTCCAGGCGCACCTGCAAGGGCACGTCAGCGTCGGAGAAGTGGACCTGGGCGAAGGGATAGGCCGCGTCAAAACTGCAGGAGCGGAAGCGCGGCAGCCCATGGTTCATCGCATTGCTGCCGAATCCGCCTTCATAGTCGGCCAATTCAATCGGCCCTTCCAACGCGCGCGTGACCGCATCCTGCTCGCCTTGCCGGGCATGGAGGGCAAAAAATGGGTAGAGCGTGGCGCCGCCATGATTGGCCGCCGGCATGAAGCCTTTGGCCGGGCGATTCATGATCTCCCAATGGCGCAAATCGCCCCGTCCGCCTAACGACACGGTACCGGTCCCGATACCACCCAGCGGTAGCGCGATACGCGCGAGGTAATCCTGCTTATAATGCTTGATGATTGGCCACATCGCGACTCCTTGTTCTCTGGTCGAACACCCAGAAATGCTTTATACTTTCATTATCGTTATCACCGATGAGCAGAGCAATGCTTGAATCGCACAAAGAAATACGCCAAACTCGCAAAGACAGCACGAGTGCTCGTGTCGCGGCGCTGCCGCTCCGCCATGCAGGTCTCTCGCCGCTGCGCGAGATGGCGGTGCTGATTTCCGGGGTGGACGCGCGCGCTGGGCGGCAAGAGTGGGGCGAAGGGGTGAGTCCGACGCATTTGCTCTTCTTTGTCACCGAGGGACAGGTCCACTATATGGCCGCAGATCCCCCCCTCACGGCCAGTCCCGGCCAACTCCTCATCGTACCGGGGGGGCTCGCTAAGCAGTTCCTGCTCGACGTGGGCGCCTTCCGCGTGCTCTGGTTCCACCTGCTGGACACCCCGGCGTGGGCACAACTCCGCGCGGATCACGCCTCGGTCCGCCCGGCCAAGTACCTATCCATCATTGATACGGTGCAAGGGCAACTCCTTGCCGAATGCCGCTACGACGATGCAACTACCATCGAAAGCTGCGTGCTGCTCTCCCGTCTGCTCGCCAATTACTTGACACGTGAAGTACTGCAGCATGAAACGGTCGAGTGCCAGCGCAGACAGGTGCTGCTCCACGCGCTGTGGGCCGAAGTGCATGCCCACCCGGAGTACGCCTGGAGCGTGGCGGAACTGGCGGCCAGGGCCGGTATGTCCAGCGGACATTTTCACCGTATTGTGCGGGCTCAGCAGCATACCGGCCCCATGGACATCGTCACGCGCATTCGCATGGAACTGGCCGCCAGCCTGTTACGCACGACCGACTGGCCCATTGACCGCGTCGCCGCCGCCGTCGGCTACCTCAGCCCCTACGCCTTCTCCCACGCCTTCCTACGCTACGCCGGCATGCGCCCCGGCGCGTTTCGCCAACAGTAAGCGCACTGCCCGCACTGTCGTTTGTCCGCCTGGATATACCGCTCCCCTTCCCCAGCGCGTTGCTTGCCGTGTATACTGGAAGTGCTATGCTGCAGAAAACGACAGGACAACTGGAAGCGGAGATTTCCGAAGCGATCACGCGCTTTGAACGCGAGTACATGGGCCGTGGACCGCAGGAGACGCGCACGCAACTGCTGGAAGACTGCGTACTGGTGCGCCTGCGCGGCGTGCTCACGCCGGCGGAGACGCAACTCGTCCACATGGACAACCGCCTGGAAGGACGACGGCTGGTGAAACGCATGCGCACGGAGCTGCTGGAAAATGCCCGCCCACTACTCGACACCATGATCTCGCACATCACCGGACGTGGGGTGGTGAGCATGCACACGGACATCAGCACGGTCACCGGCGAGCGCATTATCCTCTTTACGCTGGACAAGCCACACGCGTAAGAATGCAGCGTTGTAAGTTTTTCGCGTCGCAACCGTTCTCTTTTGCATGCAGAGGTTACCGCCCGCTCCGCGCAAGGCTCACAGGCTTGCTCTATGGTCACCCCCTCCTGCACCGCTCAACGCGGTGTCGTGTTACCTGGGTATGCGCCTCATCAGTAAACACATCCAGACTGTTGTGTCCAGCCGCGATAGCCGGGCTATGGCCCATAGCATTACCCATATCTCTACATTAACACTATATACTCAATACGGTTCGCATGAGATATTTCAGTCGTCCTTCCAGGACTAAAATACGCTGGGAATCCTGCAAGCCCGAAGGGCTCGAATTCTCTAGCCCTGGGCGTTGCCCCATATGCACTAAAATAAGGCATTTCGACAGCCTCGATCTTTGTGGTTACATGCGTTGCTCCCGGTGTGAATGAGCGTGGTCAATGGATATTTTCATGCCTTCGTCCCTGGAAAGCGAACAGCGGCTACGCCTTATTTTAGTGCATATGGGGCGTTGCCCAGGGCTATAGAATACGAGCCCTTCGGGCTAATAGTACTTAAGCCCTGTGCAGCAGGCTGCAAGCCCGAAGGGCGCGAATACTCTAGCCCTGGGCTGATGAATTATCGCCCTTCGGGCGGAACACTCGCACTGTCTGGAAGCCGACCCCAGTCGCGCTCAGCCTGCCGACAGTACATCTCCGAACCTGCCTCTCGTGGCAGGCTGAGCG
>DASXVL010000474.1:0-1910 GCA_036504255.1 Armatimonadota bacterium
GGGATCGGCAGCGGCGTAGTCGCCGTTGAATTCCGTGCACAGCGCCTGCGCTTTCTCTTCGAACACGTCGCAAAAGGCGACCATGTTCAACCCGTCGATCTGCGCGACGGCTTCCGTGTGAATGCGGCCAAGCAACCCGCAACCGATGACAGCGGCGCGGAAGGGGGTGGACATCAGGGGACCTCCGGCAATATGAGAAATGGCTGCCCACCCCGGGGCCTGGGTGCGAGCATAGTGGAAGCATACGTCAAGCCCAATCCCCCGTCAAGGCAATCCCCACTCGTTCTCCTTCTCCTTCTCCCTCTCATTCTCAAAAAGAACGCTCCGTCTGGACAACCAGAACGATATGCTGCTATTGTTCCGCTAAACCATTACTCTTCTTGTGAGGATTCCCATGCCAATCTTCCGTGCGGGAGCCGGGCAAGCGCCGGCCTGGTGTGAATTAGAGCGGTTCGAGCTTATCGCGCTGCAGCGCGGGGAGCGCCGGCAATTACCGCGCACCGGGCAGCGCGAACATCTCATCGTCTGCCGGGGACTGCTACAGGCAACCTCCGGCGCGACGACCAGCACACTGCCGGAAGGCGGCCAACTGGAGCTGACCGCGGCGGAGGCGGAGGGCTATTCGCTGACGGCGCTCAACGAGACGCTGGTCTTCCACGCCGCCGGGCATTGGGGATCGATCACCAGTTCGGGCATCTTCACCGCCCGTCCCGGCACGCCGCCGACCCACGACACGCCCTATCCGTATGCGAAGACCACCACCTTCGACAACCACTACCACGACTGCGACGAATACTGGATCATCCTCGACGGCCACTGCCGGGCGGTGAGCGAGGGCCAATGCTACGATGTCGCCCCCGGCGACTGCATCGTCACCGGCATGGGCTGGCACCACGACGTGGCAAGCATTGAAGGCGAAGGCCCGCTCAAAGGCGTCTGGTTCGAAGGTACGCTGGAAGGGCAAAAACGCGTAGGCCATCTGTGGGAGCCGCAGCATGGGCCGGCGGAGCCGAAACCTGAACGGATGTAATGATAGTTGTATGTAGTGAGCCACGCAGCGCAGTTCAGCGGAGTGGCGTAAAGCTCACCTGAGTGAGCTTACTCTGTAAGCTCCACGGCACTCCGCTGAACTGCGCTGCGTGCCTTACTACATACTACTATCCTCAGATCAAGGGTGATATGACCCATAACCTGCCTGACAATTTTATCAACAACATCCACCGCGTCTTCGGCGACGCCGGGCAAACCTGGCTGGGCGAGCTGCCGGACATCGTCTCCCGTTGCGCCGACCGCTGGCAGTTGACGTTGCTCGCCCCCATTCCGAATCTCTCGCTCAACTATATGGCGTACGCCCTCACCAGCGGCGGCGAAGAGGCCGTGCTGAAGATCGGCGTGTTGCCGCATGAGGTCAAAGCCGAGATCACGGCGTTGCAACTCTACAGCGGCAAAGGGATCGTCCGCTGCCTCGACGCCGACCCCGCGCTGGGCGCCTTTGTGCTGGAGCGCTTGCACCCGGGGCAGTTGCTCACCGCGCTGGGCAACAATGTCGAGGAAACGCGGGCTGCCGCCGGAATCATGAAAACACTGCCCATTCCCTGCCCCACCGGGCACGGCCTCCCCACCTTCGCCGGATGGCTGGAAAAGGCCTTCGCCCGGTTGCGCCGCACCTATGGACCGGACTGCGAACCCCTCGGCCGCCGCCTGGTCGAACACGCCGAGGCCGCCTTCCGCGCCATCGAGGCGGATAAGCAGGCGGATATGCTGCTGCACGGCGATCTCCACCATTTCAACATCCTCTATGACGACCGTCGTGGCTGGGTGGCCATTGACCCTCAGGGCGCCATCGGCGATGCCGACTTGGAAGTTGGTCGATTCGTCCACAATTTTATTCCCTATGATCTGACATCCGC
>DASXVL010000475.1:0-2955 GCA_036504255.1 Armatimonadota bacterium
TGCTCTCCAGGGAGAGCAGGAACGCGCCTTCCCCCTTGCATGACTCGGCGGATGCGGCGCTATTACAAACCGCTATTGTACCACCACATCCGTCACCAGCGCCGACGCTTGGAAGTCCACTGTGCTGCCTTTGACGCGCGCCCAGACGCCCAGCGCGTAGGTGCCTGCTGCCGGGGGCGTCCAGGTGGTCGTGCTGCCGGACTGGTAGGGGGCAATGACCGCCCATGTTTTACCGTTGAAGACGCGGAACTGGTACTCCGCCGCGCCGGCGCCGGTGGCTGTTGCTTGCAGGGTGAACGCCGTGCCGGCGGCCTGCGGCGGCGTGGGGGTCACCGTCAACTGCGCCGTGCTGATCGCCGGCGAGTTCACCGGCGCGGTGAGCGCCACGTCGGGAATGGTGCGGTCGGCGCCGCGCGCCAGCAACGTGTCGGCGGCCTCGGTATAGCCGCGGCGGAGGGCCATATGCAGGGGAATCACCCCGTTCGTGGCCCGGGCGTTCACCGTGGCGTTGTTGTCGAGTAGCAGGGTGATCAGCGCTTTTTGCCCGGCAGCGGCGGCCCAGTGCAGCGGCGTCCGTCCGAAGCGATCCTTGGCGATCACCTCGCCATCGTCGTCGATGAGCGCTTTCGCAATCTCCAGCGACCCGCGCGCGGCGGCCCAATGGAGCGGGGTGGCCTCATCGGCATCCTTCACGTCGGCGACGCCGCCATTCGCGAGCAGCGCCTGCACGGCATCCAGGTCATTCAGCAACACGGCCAGGTGCAACGGCGTGAAACCCTGCCGGTCTTTCACCCCCAGGTCGGCGCCGATATTCTTCAGGCTGGTGAGTACGGCCTTCTGCTTGGTGAGCACGGCAAGGTGGGCGGGCGTCTCCCCGTTCACATCGCTGAGATTCACATTGGCGCCCGCGCGGATCAGCGCCGTCGCCACCGCCGGGCGTTTGAGCAGAATGGCCAGGGCCAGCGGGGTACGGCCATCGATATCCTGCGCGTTGAGATCGACATTCTTCAGCGACAGCGCGGTGACGCCCTCCGTCGAGGCCACTAGATGCAACGGGGTACGACCTAACCCGTCACGCGCCGTGAGCTCGGTCTTCTTCAATAATAGCACGCTGATGAGCGACAGCTTGCCGTCATTCGCCAGCGAATGCGCCGTGGTCCAATCCCGGCGCGGCTGGGCGTGCGGATCGGTATCCACCGCGAGGAAGAGCGCGCTGATCTCCGGCGTCTGCGAGAGCTGCAGCAGGGTGAAGCTGTCGATATCCCGTCCGGTGGCATCCGCGCCTTTGGCCAGCAATAATTGGGCCACCGGCGCCGACCCCTTGCTGAGGGCTTCGAGCAAGGGGGTGAGGCCTTTGCCGTCGCGTGCGTTGATATCGGCGCCATTGGCCAGCAAGGCATCGACCACTTTATCGTTCCCATTACGCGCGGCCACGTGCAGCGGCGTCTTCCCCTCCAGATTTTTCCCGTTGACTTTCGCGCCCTTCTTCACCAGGTAGGCGACCATGGCATCCTGCCCGGCGGCCGCCGCGCGGTGCAGCGGATGGGCGCCGGTCAGCGTATCCGCGGCGCTGAGATCCGCCCCCTTGGCCAGCAACAGGTCGACAACAGCCTGCTGGCCGGTATCGGCGGCGAGATGCAGCGCCGTCTCCCCGTCCGCATCGCGCAGGTTCGGATTGGTTCCCTGATCCAGCAGGCTCTTCACCACATTGGCCGCCCCGGACTTCGCCGCCTGGTGCAGCGGCGGCAACGGCGTGGCCGTGCGCGTCGGGGGCGGAGTCGTCGTGGGCGTGGTCGGTGTGGTGGTGGGGGTGACCGGCGCTTTCAACAGATCGTTGAGTTTCGCCATGTCCAGCCCCTTGGCCGAAATATCCGCCCCGTTATTCACCAGCAACTGCGCCAGGTCGCTTTTCTCGGCCTTCTGGGCGTAGTACAGCGGCGTATAGCCTTCCGCGTCGACGGCATTCACCTTCGCCCCCTTGCCGAGCAGCAGCTCCGCGCATTTGGATGAACCGGCGGTGACGGCCAGGTGCAGCGGGGTCATCCCCTTCGCATCGTGCACCTGGGGCTTCGCTTCTTTGCCCAGCAGCGTGCCCAGCAGCGTGGCGTTGCCCTGCCCGGCGGTCAGCAGCAGCGGGGTGTTGCCGCTCAGATCGGCAAGGTTAATATCGGCATTCTTCGCCAGCAACAGGTTGGTGACGGCATCGCGCTGATTGGCGATGGCCAGCAGCAACGGCGTCTGCCCTTTCTCATCCTGCGCATTGAGATCCGCGCCCTGCTTGATCAACAGGTCCGCCATGGTGTCCAACCCCTGTGCGGCGGCTGTGTGCAAGCGCGTGGTCTTCCCGGTGGGCGCCGGTGTCGGGGTCGGCGTGGTCGGCGCGGTGGTCGTCTGCCCGGCTTTCAACAGCTCTTCCAGCTTGGCGATGTCCAGGCCTTTCCCCTGCAGATCCGCCCCCTTGGCCACCAGTAACTGCGCCAGGTCAGCCTTGCCGGCCTTCTGCGCGTAATACAGCGGGGTATAGCCATCGGCATCGGTGGCGTTGACGTTGACCCCTTTGTCCAGCAACACGGATGCGCACTTGGTCGATCCGACGACCGAGGACAGCAGTAGGGGCGTTTTTCCCTTCTCGTCCGCCGCATCCGGCTTGGCGCCCTTGGCGAGCAGCAGATTGAGCAGCGTCTCGTTCCCGGCGCTCGCGGCGAGATGCAGCGGGGTGGTATTATGCGGATCGACCAGGGTGACATTTGCCCCACGGTTGACCAGCAACGTAGCCGTGGATTCGCGTTTACCGGCAAGGGCCAGGTGCAACGGCGTCTGCCCTTTCTCATCCCGCGCGTTCACATCCGCGCCTTGCTTGATGAGCGCGTCGGCCAGCGTATCCAGGCCCTGGGCGGCGGCGTTATGCAGCGCAGTGGTTTTGCCGGTAGTCATCGTCGGCGTCGGGGTGGGAGT
>DASXVL010000476.1:0-2648 GCA_036504255.1 Armatimonadota bacterium
GCCCTGTTCCAGACAGTGCTGTTGACCCCATGCTGGCCTGGAGTCAACAGCCGGTCTCACCGCACCGGGGGGGCGGACCAGAGCAGGGCTTTGCCGCTGGTGTCGCAGAATTGCAGGTAGCGCGTGCCATCGTCGCTGAGCGCGCTCACCATCGTACGCTGAATTTCCTGTGCGTCGAAGCAAGTGAGTTCGGGGTCAGCCAGCATCATGCACCGGACGTGCTGCGTGCCATCGCTGAAGGTCAGGAAGGCGTCGTCAGTTTCGTTCAATCGGCAAACGATCCGTTGCGTGGTGTTATCAAAGAAGATCAGCAGGGGGAAGCCGCCCCGCTGCTGGACACGCAGTTTCACGCGTGGGGCTTGCCGGTCATGGTAGAGCGTACACTCGGGGCCAAGGGTATCGGTATACCCCATGATCAGGCGTGAGTGCTCGGCCTCGTCATACAAGGCGAGCGAACATTCTCCCTCCTTGATACCAAGGCCGACGCGTATCTTGTGCGCGCGGTCGAACTGCAGCCACAGCGGTTCCCCATTATCGCGCAGCGTGATGCTGCTGCCTATTGGCCCTTCCCGATTATACAGGGCCAGCATCGGCATCAACTTGCGGGTCAGGCCAAGCGAGATGGCGCCGCCGTGCCGCGGGGCGAGGAGCTCGCCCACGGTCAGCTTGGGTACGCCATCTTCCAACTGTTCGAACGTGATACGTGACGTCCCCAGGCTGTCGGCCAGCGTCAGGCTGGGGCTGCCGTCCGGCAGTAGCCCCATTCCAATGCGCGGGTCGCCTGGCGCAAGGCAGATCGCCAGGGCACTGCCAAATTCCTCGGTGATGCCGCAGGTCAGTCGCAACCTTTGCCGCCCATCCATCCAGTTGATAAAGGCGTCATCCGCCCCGCTGAGCGTCAGGCGGCGGTTACTGTCCTGGTCGTACAGTGTCAGCGCGGCGGCGGCGTCTTCCATCCCCAGCGCCGCGCGGGCGGCGCCGGTGGCGTCGAGCACGACCAGCCGTTGCGCGCGCACCACGGCCGGTACCGTCGGCATCGCCGCCAGCGCGCCGGGCAGCGCGCGCCAGCCGGCGAGGCAGGTCAGGCCCAGCAGCACGACCAGCCCGCCGGTGCCGCCGGTAATGAGCCATCGTAGTAGTCGGTGCATGTGCGGCCTCCTCATTTCTGCCCCAGCGCGCTCCAGAGGAGCTTGCCGGTGGGGTCGAAGCATTGGAAGGGCGCGGGGGTGATGCCGACGCGGGTGCGGATGACGCCTTTTGCATCGCGCAGCAGGAAGGCAGGCACGTCCTTGTCGTCGAGCAGCCCTTGCAGGCGCGGCGCGCCCTTGGCGTCGAGCAGGGCGAGCGAGGGCGCGCTGCTGGCGGAGGTCTCCAGGCGTAGGCGCGGCGTGACGCCGTCGGCAGCGTAGTAGGCGAGCTGCGGCGCGCCGCTGCCCTGCACGGTGAAGGCGGCGCGCAGTTTCTCTTGCGCGTCGCGCAGGCGCAGGCCGGGACGGTCCGCAGCGTCGATGCCGGCGCTCAAGCGCGTTTTCGCCTGCGCGTCGAGGAACTGCAGTTGCGGCTGCTGGGCGGCGTCCAAAAAGAGGCGGGCGCGCGGCGTTTGCTTGTCGTCCTGCAGCGCGAACACCGGGTTGCCCTGTGCGTCGAGCGCCATGCTCTGCCGCACCAGACCGGCTTTGTCGAGCAAGCGCACGCTGGGCATGCCCTCCTTGCCGATGTCGAGCAGCAGCGTGCCGGTGCGTTTACCCGTGTCGCCGAGCCAGCATACCGGTCGCCCGTCCGTCAGCAGGCTGAGGCCGGTGCGCTGTTTCCCCTCCGCGTCAAAGAGCGCGAAGTCGGGCAGCCCGTCGGCGTCGGCGCTGAGCGTAGCGCGCGGGACCGCATGGGCATCAGCCAGGCGCACGCTCGCCACGCCGGCGGCGCTGACGCCGAGGTGCAGGCGCGCGTGGCCGTCGGTATCTTGCAGCGCCACGCGCGCCGCCCCGTCGGTGTCGAGCGCCAGCGCCAGCCGTGTGTGTCCCTGCGCGTCGTAGAGCTCCAGCGCGGGCGTCTGCGCGTCGCTGAGGCGTAGTGCGGCACGCACCTTCCCCGTGGTGTCCACCACCTCAAAGCGCCCGGCGCGCTGGATCAGCGCCCCCCCGGCCTCCTGCGCCAGCGCCACCCGGGGTTGCCGCCCGCCGAGCAGCGCCAGCAGCCCCAGCAGGCACACTAAGCCACCCGTCACGCCCTGCACCACCGCGCGTGTCATGTCCGTCATCGTCCTCTCCCTCGTACAACAAAGTCATGGATAACTTTCTTTGGGAGAACATATGTATCCTGCCGGGTTGATCATTATTTTATTGTGCCCTTGCCTATATGCGCTGTTTGGAACATTCGCTGAATGACCGGGACGTAGCTCTCATCGCCTTTACGTTTCGCCCATGGTATGCCATGATCGTCGTAAAACATGAAGGTACCCTCCGCAGTGCCTCCATGCTCCTCCCAATTCATGGGGTCACCTTCTTTGTATGTCGTTACGCCAACCTGCCGGGGCTGCGGTGTCTTGTCCGACGTTGCCGCCGGCGGGGCCATCCCCCTCTGCGAGTCCATCAAGGGCAGCGTTCGCGCTTGCGTTGGCGACGCGAGATTCCACTCGCCCGTCAGCAGAT
>DASXVL010000477.1:0-7289 GCA_036504255.1 Armatimonadota bacterium
TGAAAAACATCAAGACGGCGCAGGCGAAGGTTACCTGGGGCACGGTCAGCAAGATCTTCGTGAGCGCCGACCTGGAAAAAGGCATCAACCTCGCCGCCGAATTCCCCGACAATAACCCGTTTGTCGCGCCCTTTGCGCAGGTGGACAAAGCCATCGCCGACAAGCAGATTGCTGAAACAGGCATGATCAAAAGCGCGATCACGAACATCCCCAACATGAAGACGATGCTGGCCAAGGATGAGGAGTACATCGCCGACCTCGACACCGTGACGAAGAAACTGTGGGCGAAGGAAGAGCAGCTCTACGCGGCCACGCGCGCCACGGTGAAACCGGTGCAACACAGCATCACCGTGGAAGACGTCACGCCGTAGTATCCCGGGTACGCCAATCTCCCGATTGGTGCAAATACACTCCGGGGGACAGGCAGTTCATGCCTGTTCCCCGGAGTGAAGCCACATCGCAGGTAATTTGTGCCCTCTATCGGCAAGGAAGCCCACGCTCGTCGGCGAACACCCCTGTAATGGAGGGAATGGACATGCCGAAACTCACCGCACTGGCCCGGCGTTGGGCGCCGTATCTGCTCAGCCTGTTACGCATCGTCGTCGCCGCCCTTTTTCTGGAGCACGGGCTGCAAAAGTTGTGGGGCTTCCCCGGCGGCACGTCGCCGGTGCCGTTGTACTCGATGGCCGGCGCGGCCGGCGTGATCGAAACGGTCGGCGGCCTGCTCTTACTTCTCGGCCTGTTCACCCGAGCCGCCGCCTTCGTGCTCTCCGGCGAAATGGCGGTGGCGTACTTCATGGTGCACGCGCCGCACTCGTTCTACCCCGTCGTGAATCGGGGCGAGCTAGCCGTGCTCTACTGCTTTGTCTTCCTCTACTTTGTCTTTGCCGGTGGCGGGCCATGGAGTGTGGACGCCGCGATCCCGGCCTTGCGGGATACCGGCGTCAATTCGCGATAAAGATCCGGTTATGGATGGCGATGCTGGCGTCGCGGTGGGAGGTCGTGGTGACGTCGCCCTCCTTGCCGACGACGGTGAACGGCCCCCACCCTTCGCGCCATACGCGTGAGTTTATGCCGTGATGATCGTCTTCTTTGCCACCAGCTAAATTCATGCGGTCGCGGGGACGAGGAGCCTCCCTGTGGGAGGCCGTGAGTTTCGCCCGGCATACCGGGGAACAGTAGACGGCGATCCGTCAGGGCAATATCGCTGTCTACGCGAACCAATTCCCCGCATTCAAGCGTTCCTCGGGGTCGAAACGCCCTTTCAGGGCGCGCATTTGGGCGAGGCTTTCGTCGCCGTACATGAGGCGCAGGAAAGAAACTTTGAGTTTACCGATGCCGTGTTCGGCGGCGACAGAGCCGCCCCAGGCGACGACGCGCTGTGCCCAGTCGGCGTAGAGGGCTTTGCCCTGGTCGTATTCCGCCAGGTCGCGCGGGAGGATATTGACGTGGACGTGGTTGTTGCCGATGTGGCCGAAGATGGCTGACTGCAGGCGCGCCTCGTGCAGGCCGTCGTGGTACATGGCCATAGCGTCCTCCAGCGCGGCGTCGGGCACCGACATATCCGTGCCAAGTTTGGTGAGCGTCGGGTACGCTTTCTTGCGCTCGTCGATGAGCAGATTGACCGCTTCGGGCACGGCGTGGCGGAAGGCTTTCTGTGGTGCGAGTTCGCGCGCGGTGGTGGCGTACCAGGTATCCTCATCGTTGCCGCCCAGTTCGCACACGGTCTCGATGGCCTGCATCACCGCTTCTTCCAATATGTCTTCGCTCGCGCCGTGGAACTCGGTGTAGATGGCGGTGTGGTAGTGCGGGCGCAGCACGGGGATGCTGGAAAACGATGTGCTGTGGTCGCGCAGGGCGCGCAGCAGGTCGAGGGCGTCGCTATTGAAAAATTCGATGGCGACCGGGCGTATGCCGTCGCCGAGTGGCTCCGCGCGCAAGCGGCGTACAAAGGCCAGCGCCGCCTCCTCGGAGGGGAGGAAACTGGTGAGCCCGACGATAGCCGCCGGTCGGGGAATGAGGCGCAACTCGATTTCGGTGATGACGCCGAGTGTGCCTTCCATGCCGATGAAAAGGTCGAGCAGGTCCATGTCGTCATGCACGAAATAGCCCGCCGCGCTCTTGACCTGCGGCGCCGTGTAGTCGGGCAAGCTGCCGGTGATGTCGCGGCCACCTTCGGTGGTGAGGCAAAACGTCCGTCCCTGCGCCTGCCGCGCGCCACGCCGCAGCGCGAGCACGTCGCCGTCGGGCAGCACGACGCGTAGCGCCTGCACCCAGTCGCGCGTGGGGCCGTAGGCGTAGGTCATCGCGCCGGAGGCGTTGCACGCCACCATGCCGCCGAGCGAGGCCGAGGCTTCCGTGGGGTCGGGCGGGAAGAAGACATCCTCCGCCTCCAGCGCCGCGCGCAGTTCCGTCAGCAGCGCGCCGGGCTCGACGGTAATACTGGCGTGCTCCCCGTCGCGCGTCAGCACGCCGATATGCTTCATGCGCTCCAGGTTGAGGATGTGACCGCCCAGCGGTACGGCTCCGGCGACGATGCCGGTGCGCGCGCCCTGCGTGGTGATCGCCAGCCCCGCGTCCGCCGCCTGCCGGAGCGTCGCGATCACTTCCGCCTCATTGCGCGGGAAGGAGATCGACGCCGCCTCGCCGCAACGCCGCGACTCATCGCGCAAATATCCGTCGTAATCACTGCTCATGGGGAGCAAAGCGTCGGTGGCCATGTCACATCCTTTATCGATAAGTACTCTCTGTAAAACTATAGCATTCCGGTCGCGGGTGGTCAATGCGACAGTGCCGGCAGACGAGCCCTCGACGCGACACCGCACCGCGTGTCTGCGCGTAGCGGCTACGGCCCCACTTCATCCATCGTCACCGGAGTCAGGCCCATGGCGTGGGCGGGAGAATCGTCGGTGAGGGTGAAGTCGTCGTGCTCGAGGCCGCGGAAGCGTGGATCGGCGAAGCGCGTGCCCTCGCGCTCTTCCAGCGGTTCCGTACGCAGTATGGTGTAGCCATCCGTGTCGTAGACGTGCCGGCGGTATTCGCCGCTGCGGCTGAAGAAGAGGTTGTCCGGCATGGCGTCGATGGCGTCGGCAAACGCGGTGATACTGAGTTCCCCTCCGCTGCAGAAGATATTGCGCGCCAGCGTGAAGTGACGGCTGTTGGGCAGCGTGACGCTGAGCGGGCCGTCGCTGATGAAGAGGTTCTCACGCAGCGTGCAGTCGTGCGCCATGTGGTTTTGCGCGGGCCAGGGCACGTCGATGGCGATGTTGCGCTCGACCACGCAGGCGGTGCTCTGCTCGTCGATGTAGTAGGCGTGCGCGCTCTCGGCGTGCAGGTCGCAGACCAGGTTGTAGCGCACGATCACCTCGTTGGCGAAGATGAAGTAAATCGCCGCGCCGTCGTGCAGTTCCGTCATGGCGCGGTAGATGAGGTTGTGCTCGACGAGCGCGCCGTGTGAGCCGCTGCAATTGATGCCGGTGTAGGTGGTGTCGTGAATCTCATTGCGGGCGATGTGTGCCCCCGGACTGCCGGTGCCGCCGAGCGCGATGGCGCCGGGAAACAGGCTGCCGATATGGTGGATATGGTTGTCACAGAGCGCGGCGTTAGGTGTCTTCTGGCAGAGCACTCCTGCTGACCCGCAGTGCTGCAGGTGACAGCCGGTGACACTGACGCGCGTTGATTGCCGCACCTTCACGCCCATGCCTGCGACGTTTTCCACCGTCACGCACTCCAGCGTGAGGCCGTCACAGCCCTCGCCCAGCAGGGCGGCGGTTGTCGCCCATCCGCCGAACTCCGACGTCTTCAACGGCGCAGAGGCCGTGGAGAAGGTGAGCCCGCGTAACGTGACGTCGCGCAGCGGCGCGTCCGCGCTCCCGGCTAAGTGCAGTATCGTGTCGGTGGTCGGGGCCACGGCGAGAAAATCCTGTTGGCCGGGCAGCGGATGATAGACCACCACGCCGCGCGTGCGATCCAGATACCACTGCCCCGCAGCGGCCATCCCCTCGCGGGTATTCCAGATCACGTAGGTGCGCGCGTATTCATGTTCCGCTACCCACGCGCCGGGCGGATGGTGCGTCGGCGGGGCAAGAGTCAGGCGGTGCGTGGCGGGGTCATGCGCGGCGATGCCGGTGAGCGAGTCATCCCACTTATGAAAGACCGTCACCTCGGCGTTGCGCAAGTCGAGCGAGGCGTCGAGATCGCCCGCCCGGTAAATCAGCGAGGTACGCTCTTCCTCGGTAGGCTGGCGCTCCCACCCCCCGGCGCTGGAACTCAACCAGGGTACGGAAAAGACGGATTCGTGTATAAACCGTCCGCGGTGCGGCAGGCGCGCGCGCGGACAGAGCGTGTCATCCACCACCAGCGCGCGAAAATCATGGCCGGGGGCAATGGGCGCGGCGAGCATGCCGTCGCCGTCGTCCTGCCAGCCGGTCACCGGCTCGCCGCCATAGAGCACAGGGGTCTCCCCCTCCGCCGCCTCGATGGTCAGCCCGCTGTCCTGCGCGTCAAGCGTGAGCGCCACGCCGAAATAGCGCCCGCCGCGCAGCACAATGCGCTTGGCCGCGCCCGGCTCCCGCGTGGCTGCCAGCGCCCGCGCCAAGCTGGCAAACGGCGCCCTTTGTTCCCCACGCCCGGCATCATTCCCGTCCGGCGCGACATACCATGTCGGCATCTGCTTGCTCCTCTCCGGCCGACACGCTCAGCGCGCGGCACGGCACAACACCACGTCTTCGCTTGTTTCCACCATTGGAACCGGTTCTCCTGCCTTGCGCCCTGCCTGGACGCAGGTACTTTCCGGGAGAATTTTTGGCGGTGTTTGGTTTGCTGGAAAAAGGCCCCTATCCCCAGCAAAGCGCACGAAAGTACCGCTACCTCGGCCTGGCGCTCTCCTGTGGAACCGGTTTGTCGTGCTGTACGCACATGGACTCAATTAGTTTACTTATGTCAAGAAGGAACTTACACATGCAGGGGGAATAGTAGGGCAAACAACATTGCGCGAGCGACGGAGCGCCTGCGCGCCCCACTATGGGAGGCCCATGTGTTCCCGCTTGCCATGTTCAACTGCTATCGCCGGCTCGGCCTGACCGCCACCGCACGCTTTTTGCGGCGCGCGTGCGGGGTCGCGCGTCCCCTCTGTGCCGGTTCCCCCCTCTCCCCGCTCGTTGCGCGTTGTGGGCAGCTGCCCCATGGCCATCCACCCGCCGCGCGGCGACGCGGCACGGACACACTGTGACCGCATGGTTACGGATAGACACGCAGTCGATTCGCGCGAAAATGTGGGGGATCATCGGCGCCATCGTGTTGTGTTTATTCCTCTTGCTCGTGCTGGGCGTGCAGCTTTTCCCGCAACACCATACGCTCGTTTTTTCCATGATCAGCCTGGCGGTCGGCGCGGCGGTCTGTCTGTTCATTGACGGCGTCATCCTGCGTCGCCTGCTGACCTTGGAACGGGAACTGCAGCAACTGACCGTGCGCGGCAACCTGACCGCGCGTCTCCCCGTGCCGTCAAGCCTGGCCGGGCGCGACGAATTGGACCGCTTACCCCTCGCCATCAATGAGATGTTGTGCGCGCTGGCGCGCACGCAGCGTGATGCGGGAGAGGCCATCCGCTTCTCCGAACGGCGCTACCGTACGCTGGCGCATCTCTTGCCGGTCGGCATCTTCCGTGCGGACGCGGACGGCGGATATGTGTATACGAATGAGCGCTGGAGTGAAATCGCCGGCTTATCGCGGCTGGAAGCGCTCGGCGATGGCTGGGCCCAGGCCATTGACCCGGAGGACCGTGACCGCGTCGTCGCCGCATGGCGGGACACCGTCGACCACGGGAGTACCTTCAAGGCGGAATATCGCTTCCTCAATGCGGAAGGCCGGGTCAACTGTGTGATCGGTATGGCCACGGCGGAAAAAGACCGCTTTGGGGATATACTCGGGTTCGTGGGCACCATTACGGATATTTCCGACCGCGTGGAGGTGGAAGAGGCGCTGCGCGAGAGCGAGGAGCGTTTTCGTACCATCGTGGAAACCTTTCCAGGCGTCATCTGGATTGCGCAAGCCGATACCACCGTCTCGCCGCTCTACCTCAGTGACCGGGTGGAAGAAATCTTTGGTTACCCGAAACACGCGTTTCTGGCTGGGCAGATCAGTTTCGCCGATCTGCTGGGCCCGGCGCAGCGCACGGCGTTGCAGGATGCCATCGCGGCGGCGCTCACCACCCAGGAGCCCTTCGCGCTGGAACTGTGTTTTCGGCGGCGAGACGGTTCCACGGTGTGGATACTGGAAACCGGGACCGTGGTGCCGCATACCCATGGCCAGCACCACCTCCTCGGCTCGATGATCGATATTACCGAACGCAAGGAGGCGACGGAACGCGAACGCTTGCTACACCGCCTGCAAGAGGAGGAACGTCTGCGCTCCGAGTTCCTCTCCGCCGTGTCCCATGAACTTAAAACACCGCTGACCCCGATTATCGGCGGGGCGGAACTGTTGGAAAGTGGCGTGTTGGGCGCGGTAAACGAGAGACAACTGACTACGGTCACCATGGTCAATCGACAAGCGCAACGCCTGCTGCGCCTCATCGATGACCTGCTCGATCTCTTTCGCGTGGAGAGCGGCAATATGCGGCTGCGCTGCGAGCCGGTCGATCTCTGCCAGAGCGTGCAGGAAAGCATGGCCGCGTACGCCGTGTCGTTCCGGGAACAGGGCCTTTCCCTGACCTACGCGGGCGCGTCGCTGCCGCCCGTGTTCGCCGATCCGCAGCGGCTCGGACAAATTCTCGACAACCTCCTTAGTAATGCGCTGAAGTTTACCGAGGTCGGCGGCGTCACGCTGCATACCGCGTTGGAGGACGGCATGGCGCGCCTGGAAGTGTGTGATACCGGTATCGGCATCGCGCCCGAGCACAAGGACGGCATCTTTCAGCGCTTCTACCAGGTGGACGCGCATCGCAAAGGCGCCGGTCTGGGCCTGCCCATCGTCACGCACTTGGTCAATGCCCACGGCGGCGATATTCGCGTGGAGAGCACACCGGGGCAGGGCAGCACCTTTGTTGTGCGGCTGCCGTTAGTGGCGTCGGCGGACGACACGAGCACCGTGTAGCCGCACTGTCCGCGTGCGGGCTGGCCGCGCGATAGCCCAATGCCGCTTTCGCTGTAAGGGCCGCCCTCCGTGGCGGCCCGTGGTCGTGCTTTGGTGTCCCGTGGTCGCGTGAGCGGCAAGGTGTGCCGCCTGGGCTTACACCCCCGTCCCCTCACGCCGCACGGCTGCGGTCGCGACACGTGCGGGCCGCCACGGAG
>DASXVL010000478.1:0-7763 GCA_036504255.1 Armatimonadota bacterium
TCGCCGGATAATTCGCCGAGGTCGTATAGGTCGTCTCCAAGGCGTTATATAACGCCTGCATGGTGGACCCCGCTTGCCCGTAGTAGCGCGTGAAGAATTCGCGCAACAGCGTATCGACGTTCAGGTTCGGGTTGTCCAGCAATTTTAAGAACACATAGTGATCCGCCTGTTCCGCCAGGCCGACCGCATTGTTTTGTCGCACGGCATAGCGGTAGCTGCCTTGGTAGAGCCCCCAGCCGAAGCCGTTCATGAAGACGCCGCGTACACCGGCCTGGCGAAAGAGCGCGATTTGTTGCGCGAAGGTATGCGCTTGAAAGGCGGGGAAGCAGTACCAGTTCCCCCCGATGGCCATTTCCTGCGGGAAATTGTCGTAGACCCAGGCATACAACGGGCGTTGCGGTTGGCCCGTCGCCCATAAGCTGAGGATTTTCTTGTCATTTTGCGCCATCTTCGGAGACCACCAGTTGCGCACATGCAAGCACATCATGACGGCGACTTGGGGGTGCAGTGGCAAGTTTGTCGGCGGGTAGGCGTAATCCGCATAGGCCAGGGTGGCGATGTATTTGCCCGGGCGCGTGGCGCAGACGGCAGCGGCCACTTCGTTGATAAACGGCCACAACAGCTCGCTGGCGGAATTATTCGAGAAATGCCCACCCGTGGTATCCGCGTGGAGGCGACGCTGGCACGCCGGACATTTGCACCAGTTGCCATTGTCATTCGGCACGATCACAAAATAGTTGCCGAACGCGACCCCGTCCGCCGGCACGACGCCGTGGTCGAAGTAGGCGATGGCGGCCTCGATGAGATGCTGCTTGACCTCCGCATTGCTCATGCACGGTTGCGCGTAGGTGCCCGCCGGGTACCCCACGCCGTACCAGGTGGGGTGGGTGCTGTAATACTGATTCCACAAGCCGAACGAGTGATTCGGCGTAAACTGCTGCCCGCCCATGCGCAGGCGATGCCAGTACAAACTCGTCTCGCGCTTCTCCAGCAACTCGGCGTTCGCCAAGCTGGCGGGCGGGGTGGTGCTCGCCGCCGCCAGATCCTTGGGGAAATACAGCGCGGCGGGCCAGCGTGTACTGAAGCCCGGCGCGCGCTTAGTATCGCTGGTGATGATCACCGTGAGCGAGGGGGTGGGCGTGTAATCCAGGCACGTTGCGGTGGGCCAATAGAAGCGCATGCCCCCATAGCTCTCCAGAAAATCGTAGACCGCGTAGCAGGTGGCCTGGTCGTCAAAGTAGGGGGGGAAGGTATCCGCGTTGGCATAGTTGACCGCCGTGGTGTCGCGCTTGTCGCACCCCATGAGTACCAGCGTCTGTGCATTGGCCAGGCGGATGAGATACTGCCCCGAGGTGAAATTGTTGCCGGAGAGCCCCAGCGCCTGCGTCAGCGTGCTTTCCCCCACCAAAATGACCGTGCCGTTGGGTGGCGGCGTATCGGCGACAATGGGCAGCGTGGCTCCCGTGAGTTGCTGCAGCAGCGCTTGCAGTTCATAGGCGGCAAAGGCGGCCGCGCGCGTCGGTGTCTGCGCGATGACGATGCTCGCCGCCGGTTGCCCGTGCGACGTCAGCGTCAGACTGCCGGCCTCTGCGCCAAGCAGCAGGCAGAGCAGCAGCAGCGTACACGTCCCGAGACGCCAGGATTGACACCAGTAGTTCAGTATTCCCACGACTATCTCTCCTCTCGCTGTGCGCGCGAGAAATAACGCCAGAGCCCTACCGTTTGTAATTGGTGTAACCGCTATATCATCCACACCACCCTGCGCTCTGTCAATCGAAATTAAGGCAAATAATGTTGAAACAAGTTGCTTGGTAGCGGGATGCTGCAGTTCGGGGATGAGGGCGACCGGCAAAGAGACCGCAGTCGCCCAGAGTGTGCGTCGCATTGAGGAAGCGCAGGCACGGTTTGGCGCCAGGCCCTGTTGGTTCCAGCCCTGGGATAGCCGGGCTATGGCCCTGTTCCAGACAGTGCCGTTGACACCAGCCCAGCCTAAAGTCCTTAGCACCGTCTGGAAGCCGACCCCCAGTCGCGCTCAGCCTGCCGACAATACCTCTCCGGAAATGCATCTCGCGGCACGCTGAGCGCGACTCCGGGCTGCGGCCCTCCAGCGACTTCCAAACAGTGCTGTTGACACCAGCCCGGATGTGCGCGCTACATCTTCTCCTGCACCGATTGCTCCTCGTAGTGCATGGAAATCGCTTTGTCGCGCCGATCATCGACACGCAGCGTGAAGACCACGCGCTCGGCGCCCGCCTGGAAGGGCACCTCATCCATTTCGCGGATGGCGTGGAAGATGGTATCCAAATCGCCCTCCACATTGGTCCCCGTCGAGGTGACCTGGTAGTTGAGGTGATATTTGTCCAACACTTTCAGGCTGTCCGCTACCACCTGACTCATACTCGCGCTGCCGGCGCCCACCGGAAACAGCGCGATCTCCGCGATCACTGCCATACTTTTCCTCCTCATCATACGGATGCTGTGTTGTCATGCACGCTGCGGTCTAGCGTCTAGCGTTTAGCGTTTAGCGTATAGGGACGATGGCACCCGGGATTCCCAGACGCTAAATGTAGCGTTGTCATGTCTTACCTTCTCTTGGTGCCCGTAGCGCGCGCCCGCTGTGGCGCGCCTGTCTCGCATGCTGATTCGTGCCTGCAAGATAGGCTGAGCGTTCCCAATTTGGCACCCTGCGCCCTTTCGCCGCACGGATACAGTCGCACGACAGGCGCGCCACAGCGGGCGCGCGCTACAAACGCTGAATCTGCGCAGTTAGGTACAACGTGACGACCCATTACAGCTAGACGCTAGACGCCATACGCTAAACGCTTGCGCATACCACGCTTACAGTCTGTATGGCTGCATTGTAGCCCGCCCCGCGCCGGGTGCGCGCATGGTATTCATACATAGGGCAGGCGCGTGTCGCGAGCGGCGGGACGGCGATTGCACAGATTTCACGACAGGGTCACCGTGCTGTTTCGGGTGGTAACGAGGAAGTACGTGTTCGGCGGGAAAGTGTGTTAGCAGAGGGCGCCGCTGGCCATCGACGGCGTGGAGGGACATTATGACGCTGCATTACCACCAGGATTATCAGTGCGTGAAATGTGAAACCTACTTCTTACCGTTTCAGTCGCCGGTGACGCTGTGCCCCGAGTGCGGGGAGCCCAATTTGCAGCCGGAGGAGTTCCGCGAGATCATCAAACTGCTCATCGAGGCGAACACGACGCATCGGCGCATGTATCGCCAGTTTACCCCCCCCGCCTATGGGGTGTTTTCCCTGGTGGACCACTACATCTTTTATAGCGCGAATATCTTTGACATGTATTTGGAACGGCAAGTGGCGAAAGCGCATATTATCGAGGAAGTCATCGCCAACGAAACGGTGACGTGGCAGGAGCATCTGCGCGAACTACTTTTTCAGTTATTTGAATTGGGCGAGCGCCAGGGCATTTTCCAGCCACAGCCGGCGCAAGAGACGGAAATTGAGCATCCGCTCGAAGGCGCGTGACCATTCCGTGCCCTCCTGTTGGCGCGCTGAGCCGGGCGCGAGGTCGGCCAGCAGCGGCATGCACGCGAAATAATGCCCATTTTATTGACAAAAACCCCGCAGGAAGTATAACATAACCGCCGGGCTGGACGTGGTAGTCGTCCCGTCCGCGCTTTTTCTTCGGGCCGGCCCGCGGGGCGCGGGTGCTGGAAATCCTGCGGCAGCGCGGCGCGCACCCGTGTGCGTCGGCGATGTCCGCCCTGATGTTCCGCCCTCACGCTCAATGCGGTATAATATACCGTGGGTAGGGGAATCGGGCTGCCGTGCCGAGGCATGGCCGCCACGCCTGGAAAGGAGCGGGACCGTGAAATTGGATTTAACGGATATTGCCCATAATCCCGGTTCGTATGCCGAATTGGCGATCGATGTCACCCTCAAGGAAGTCGAGGGCATGACGCTGACCGCGCCGGTGCGCGGCAAGCTCATCGCCAGTAGCACCGGACAGGTGCTGCTGCTGGAGGGCGCTGCGGATACGGAAGTGGAGATGGTCTGCTTTCGCTGCGGTGAAACCTATCGGCAGCCGGTGCATGCGGAATTCCAGGAGGACTTCGTCGTGCATCCGCCGCAACAGCATGGCCAAGCCGCGCTGATTGAAGAAGAGGATGTGGCGCCGGAAGGCCGCTTGTTCTTTGAGGGAACGTTGGACCTGAACCTCGAGGAGTTGCTGCGCCAGAGTATTCTGGTGGCGCTGCCGCTGAAGCCACTCTGCAGCGATGACTGTCAAGGCCTGTGCCAGCATTGCGGACGCCGGTTAAGTGAAGGCCCCTGCGCGTGTCAGCCGGAGACGCTGAATCCGCAGATGGCGATCTTGCAAGATTTATTGAAACGTCGGCAGGGGAAATAAGCGCCCCACCGCCACCGGTGACAACCGGGGTAGCGCCGCGACGTGATACGTTCTGTGGTTTAAAGTTAATAAGGAGAAAATTGTGCCTAATCCGAAACGCCGACACTCATGTACACGCCGTGACAAGCGCCGTGCCAACTGGAAACTCACGCTGCCGACCCTGGTGAAGTGTGATAATCCCGCCTGCGAAGGCGTGCATATGCCGCATCATGTCTGCCCGACCTGCGGCACCTATAACGGGCGCCAGGTCTTGACACTCCGCCGCGGCCAGGCGACCGCTGAAGCGTAAAAAGGATACTGTGCAGGACTATTCGACATCTGCAGCACGTCGCGTTACGGTCATTGTCGACGCCATGGGAGGCGACCAGGCTCCGCAAGAGCCGGTAGCCGGCGCGGTAATCGCCGCACGTACATTCCCTGACATCGATGTGCTCCTCGTTGGGGACGAAGACGCGATTCGTACGTGCGCTGCCAGCCTTGGGCAGTTACCGACCAATATACAGATCCGGCATGCCTCACAGGTCATCACCATGTGCGACGCGCCGGGCTCCGCTGTACGTCAGAAACGAGACTCGTCGATCGCGGTGGGGATGCGTTTGGTTCGCGATGGCCAGGCGCAAGCCTTCATCTCCGCCGGCAACTCCGGCGCGGTGATGGCCGGGGCCATGCTCATCCTGAAGCCGCAACCGGGCGTCGATCGTCCCGCCCTGGCCTCGTCGTTTCCCACCAAACGCGGTCGCACGGTGGTGTTGGATATCGGCGCGACCGCCGATTGCAAACCCGTGCATCTGGTGCAGTTCGCTCGCTTGGGCTCCGCCCTGGCGACGGCTGTGCTCGATGTGCCCTCGCCGCGCGTCGGCCTTATCAGCATCGGTGAGGAGCCCACCAAGGGCGATGAACTCACCAAAGAAACACATCAGTTGTTGCTGACTACCGAGGGTATCAACTTCGTCGGCAACGTCGAACCCAAAGAACTGGTGCGGGGTCAGGTGGATGTCGTCGTCTGCGATGGCTTCGTCGGCAACCTGATTTTGAAAACCGGCGAGGGATTTGGTGAACTGCTCTTGGGGCGCATTAAAGAAGAGATCACCAAGGGGTGGCTCAACCGTATCGCCGCCTGGATTTTGCGTCCCGCCTTTACCCGCGTGAAACGCCTCTTTGATTACGCCGAATATGGCGGCGCGCTGCTGCTCGGGGTGAATGGCGTGGTGGTGATCAGTCATGGTCGCTCCAGTGCCCAGGCCATTGTCAGCGCCATCCGTCTTGCCGCACGTGCCGCACAACGGCAAACGTCTCCCGTGTGTGCCCCCGATTCTCTGGTACCTTAGTCGCCGTGCTCGGCACGGAAGAATTGCCCATTTATCTATGAAGACTGTATTACCTGTTGGCATTGTCGCTATTGGCGCGTATGCGCCGCCGGGCATCATGACCAACTTTGACCTCGAAAAAATCGTCGATACCTCGGACGAGTGGATACGCACCCGCAGCGGGATCTCGACACGCCATATTGCCGAGCCATCGGTCGCCACGTCGGACATTGCCTATGAAGGCGCCCTGCTCGCCCTGCAACGGGCGAACCTCGCCGTAGAGGATGTTGACCTCATCATCGTGGCCACGCTCACGCCGGATGCGCCGCTCCCCTCCACTGCCTGCCTGGTGCAGCACAAGTTGGGCGCCATGCGTGCGGCGGCGTTTGATGTCTCCGCCGCGTGCAGCGGCTTCATCTACGCCTTGAACGTGGGCTCCGCCATGGTGGCGACCGGACAATACCGCAACGCGCTGGTGATCGGCGTCGATCTCTTGTCGCGCGTGACCGACTACACGGATCGCGGCACCTGCGTGCTGCTGGGCGATGGCGGTGGCGCGGTGGTGCTGCAGCCGGTGGAAGAAGGCCGCGGCTTTCTCTCCATCTACCTGCGCGCCGACGGCAGTGGCAGCGACTTGTTGTCCATCCCCGCCGGGGGCTCGCGCCTGCCCTCCTCGCTGGAAACCGTGGAAAATCGTCAGCATTTTCTGCGCATGAACGGCGCGGAAGTCTATCGTTTTGCCGTCCGCGTGATCGAGGAATCCGTCACCACCGCCCTCGCGCAGGCCGGTATGACGACGGACGATGTCGCGCTGGTCATCCCGCACCAGGCGAACATTCGCATCATCGAGGCCGCGGCCAAGCGCTTGGGCATTGGCCTGGACCGCTGGGCGAACAATATCCGCGATTATGGTAATACCAGCGCCGGCTCCATTCCGCTGGCGCTCAATGAAGCGTATGAAACCGGGCGCGTCCATCCCGGCGATGTCATTGTCATGGTGGGCTTTGGCGGTGGATTGACCTGGGGCGCGACTGTCCTGCGCTGGTAATCTTCTCGCAGGGCTGTTGACTATAGGGCGATAGCCGGGCTTGGGTTCTGTTCCAGACAATGCTAAGGACTGTAGGCAGGGCTGGAGTCGGCTCTCACCCCAACCCCTCTCCCAATGCTGGGAGAGGGGCTTGATGATATGGACATAAGCTGGGCTGGTTGTCAACAGCACTGTCTGGAACAGAGCCATAGCCCGGCTATCCCCGGCAGGACACAACCGCCAGCGCCGTATGGCGCCGCTTGTCACACCCCGCATGTGGGTATAAAATTATAGTTCACCCACACGTCGAATTCTCAGAAGGATGCCACATGCAGCGTTACGCCCGACCCCTACAAACTCTCATCGATGCCCTGGAGCGCCTGCCCGGGATTGGCCCGAAATCCGCGCAACGGCTGGCGCTGCATCTGCTGCACACCTCCGCGGAGATCGCCGGCGAGTTGGCCCATGCCATCCTCGACGCGCGGGCGCATATTCGGCAGTGTGAGAGCTGCTTCAACCTCTCCGAGACCCCGCGCTGTCCGGTGTGCCATGATATCAGTCGCGACCACAGTCTTATCACCGTGGTGGCGGACGTGCGCGACCTGATGGCGCTGGAAAACGCCGGTGATTACCATGGGCTCTACCACGTCCTCGACGGGCTGATTTCGCCGATGGACGGCATCGGACCGGAAAGCCTCCACGTGCGCGAACTACTCGTCCGCCTGGCTGACGAGCAGGTGCGCGAAGTGATCCTCGCCACCAATCCCACCGTGGAAGGCGATGCCACCGCGCTCTATCTCGCCCGGCTGGTGAAACCACTCGGTGTGCGCGTGACGCGCATCGCGCTGGGCCTGCCCGTCGGCGGCGATCTGGACTATGCCGATCAGATGACGATCATGCGCGCGCTTGAGGGCAGAACGATGATGTAAGCGCCATTGCGGATGCGGATACTATGTGGGGGGGGGCGCCATGGTGGCGCCCCCCCTTGTCGTATTATTCTCTGCAGTGTCCCTGGGCTGTTGATTATGGCGGGGATAGCCGGGC
>DASXVL010000479.1:0-8163 GCA_036504255.1 Armatimonadota bacterium
GCGCGGTAGTAGCGGCAAAGCGGGGCGAAATCCGCTTCGGTGCGCGGGTGCGGCTGCAGAATCTGCAAGATGACGTTCTGTCGCGAGCCCCACGCCTCCAGTTGTTCCAATTGCCAGAACTGCGCGCTGCACTGGCCGCGGTGCTGTCCGGTGTCCGAGTCAATCTTTAGCCCCTCGACGAACGCGTCATGCACCAGTTTGTCCATATCTTGCGCGAAGAATTGTGCCAGCTTCTCTTCAGGAGAGAGCGTCTTCGGCAAGCGACCAAGAAAACTGTTCGCCACCCAGAGGTAGAGGCGCGTGGCGGGAATATTCAGCGCGCGCGTCTCATTGACGTGCGCCAGCCGACTTTCGCCGTTCACCACCACCCCAGCCACCGCCTGGATCTCCTGTACGCCGTTCACCGCGTAGGGGGTTTGCGGGTCCACCGTCAGCGTAGGGATCGTCCCCTGCGCCCACAGCGCCACCGGCAGGGCGAACAGGAAAAGGAAGGCTGCGCGCAGCAATCCGCGCCAGCGTAGTGTCACCATCATATCGTACCTCTTTTGACAAATTGCTCAGGGGCGCGAATTACAGACGAGCATCCTTGCTCGAAAGATCGAGTTGTGTCTGCGAATAAAGTCGGTTGTCCGATCGCGTAGCCTCGAACGGCAAAAGGCTTGCCTGGCCTTCCTCACAAGCCAGTGTTGTTGCTCCCCGTGGGCCGGGCGTGCTGGCCCACGGGGATATGCCGTCCTGGCAAACACGGCACAGTTCGCAGGTTATGGCACCAATGCGATACTGTACTTCTGGCTCAAATATTTCTCCACTTGCGCACACCACGTATCGGAGAGGCCTTCGTTAAACCAAAGTAACTCGGCAATCTCCCCTTGCAGGCTGCGATCCGTGGTAATGGACTTCGCTTGCATGCCCAGGCTCACCGGTCCCGTCGTGCCCGTGCGGGTGGCAGAGAAGCCGCAGTTGCTGCTCGTTAAGCTGGAGACATTCATACCTTCCCAAGTCACCCGTTCTTTGCCATCCAAGCGGGTTTTCAATGCCCTATCCGACACGTCATGTGCAGACGATACACCACAAGAGAACTGGAGCCGACATGAAACGTCTGCATCTGCGGATAGTCTCCCCCTGCCTGCAGATACATCAAGAACGGGTATCTATCGCTACACTTCACCCGCGACGGCGATCTCTTCAGCAGTAGGGGGCTGTGGGTATTTGAGTTGCTCCTCCCCACCCCGCCGGGGCGGAGAGGAACAAGGATCTGTGACGCCTGCCTACGGGATATTATATTTGGCGCACAACGCACGTTGAATTGTCGCGATATCCGCATCGCTGAGCGCGTCATCGAACCACAAGAGTTCCGCGATATCCCCGGTGAAGGAACGTGCGCTGTTCAACCCCTTTGCCTGCATCCCGATGCAGGTTGGTCCCTTGGTTAAGTAGGTAGTGCGCGGGCCGATGTTCATTTCGGTGGCCGACGTGCGCGCCGGCAGCGTCATGCTCGCCCAGTTGCTGTACTTCGTCGTCGTGTTGCTGTCCAGGTACACGTACTCCGCGTTCTTCTCGAAGCGAATCACGCCGGCGTAGACATGGAAGCCGGCGCCAAGTGCTAATCCCGCCTGCCACATCTGCTTACCTTTCGGATAACCGTAGGTCAACGTGGAGACGCCAACGTTTGCGGTATCCATCGTAAATTGGAACCCCGACGCGCCGCAATCAAACATGATCGCCAAGTTGCCATTGCTGCCGCCCGGCTTGGCTACCGCGATAAACGTGAGGCCGCCACCGTTCGGGACGAGGTAATTATTGCCCAGGATTAAGTTGTTCGCCACGCCGTCAAAATGTACCACCGCGTGACTGTTCGGGCCACCGGACGCCAGCGTGGGGCGATATTCCAAGGCGGTTGGCGGGGCGCCGGCGTCGGGCACGGCAAGGTAGCCCATGCCGGATTGATCCGCCCATTGGGAAATCTTGTTCGCGGAATCTACGGTCACACCCGCATTCGCCTCCAGCCAGAGCTTGGCCCCGTACAGCATGAGTAATCGTTTTGTCGTCTCGACATGCCCGTCAAGGGCGCTAAATATTAGCGAAGTCTTGTTGTCATGCCGGTAGGCGACGTCCGCAGCGCCGTACATTATGTTATCATAGGTGGGCGGCGTGCTGCTCGGGGTCGCGGCATGGGCGCCGTCCGCCGTGAGCGGCACGATGAGCGGGTTGTTGAACTCCGCGATCGCCTTGCCGGAAAGAAAGTCGTTGTAGCAGTAGGCGTTGGCCGTCTGCGGAGGGGCGCTGGCACATTGCAGCGCTTTGGCGGCAATGTTCAGCGTGCTCCACAGCTTGTCGTCAGCGGTCGGGAACTTCTCTTCATTTTCCTGCGTCCACATCTGAATAGCTAACGCAATCTGCTTTTGATTGCTCAAACAGCGAGTCTGCCGTGCCTTCTCCCGCGCTTTCCCAAAGACCGGGAAGAGGATCGCGGCAAGAATAGCAATGATGGCAATAACGACGAGTAGCTCGATGAGGGTGAACCCTCGACGGATAACCATAGGAAAAAACCTCCTTGACCAGGTAATAAAATGAGAGCGCATAGCATAATATGTGCTACATATAGCGCTCTATGTGTAAAGTATAGGTAGCGACGCTCTACTTGTCAAGGGGGAAAATCGCGAATTCTACAGAGCACTCCAGGGGAATGGCTGCTCAGGTGTTCGGATAGCAGAAACGCAAGGATAGCAGACCAGTACTTTTCCTATCACCACCCCATCGGCGGACACCGTTCCCCCGTGTCCGCTTCGCCGCAGAACACTCCAGCCTTGCGTCTATCGTCGCGGTGGGGCGGTGGATTGCCGTACGACGAGCGTGGTGGGAAACAGAATAGGCTGGTCGGCGGGCACATCGTTCTCCTGAAATTGCGCAAGCAGACAGCGCGCGCCGGCTTGTCCGATCTCTTCCAGCGGCAAGCTCACGGTCGTCAGCCAGGGGGTGCCCTGGGCATCCGGCATGGGGTGGGTGTCGTCGAAACCGATCAGGCTAAGATCCTCAGGGAGACGGTAGCCCATGCCTCGAAGACGCTCGACCATATGCCACGCGATATAGTCGTTCAGCGCAATGATGGCGGTCACTTGTGGATACATCTGTAACATCGCCGGTAGGCTGTCCGGGATCACCTCGCGCAAGGCACCATACGGATAAACGGCTAGATGCAAATGCTGCGCGGGATCAAGCCCGTGCTCGCGCATGGCTTGTTGGAAGCCTTGCAGGCGGCAAGACCCGGCATGGGTGGCGATCGGCTGGCTGGATTCCAGGTAATAGAGCATGTGCCGGTGCCCCAACGCCAGCAGATGCGCCATGGCGGCATACCCCCCCCGGTACTCATCGGCCAGCACGTTCACACACTGCGGTTGCTCGTACACCAGCGCCACCAGCGGGCGGTCCCCAAATCCCGCCGCATTGCGCAAGCCGGCGAGCAAAGCGGCAAATCCCTCCGGTTGTGCCACCACCAGCGCCCCATCCATCTCGCCCCGCCGCATGATCGCAGGCACGTCGGTCCGGTCCTCATGCGGCGGGTGCGCGCTAAAAGTGGAGACCAGCGTCACCGCGTAGTCCTGCTCGGTCAACACGGTATAAAGGCCATAGAACAACCGCCAGAAGAATGGCGCGGCATGGAACGCATGCGGGAGGAAGACGGCGACGGCCTGATTTGCGACCTTGGTATTAAAGCTGCGCGCCTGCAAGCGACGGGCAGCCTGCGTCTCAGCCGGGTCGTAGCCCAATTCCTCGGCAGCCGCATGTACCCGCGCCACTGTCGCCTCGCTGACAAAGCGCCGGTCGCGACGCAACGCCGCCGAAACAGTCGCCAAATGCAGGCCGCAATGCGCGGCAATCATTTTCATCGTCACTTGTTTATGGGGTGAGGTGGGTTGCGCCATGGTCGCATTGTACGCCAGAAAGCCAGGGCATTGTCAACAGGTGAGACGAAAAGCCTTAGTGCACGTTCGCCATGCCTGCTCCAATCCATTCGATGAGGGGCTGGACGGAGGGGTCTGCGGCCGTTTCATAATGGAGGCGCCGTTGCCGCTAGTCGCGCAAGCTATCGCGGCGCGGAAATCGGTGATGCGTAACCGTATACCCAAGCAACCGGGGCCGGCGAAACTCGCCGACCCCGGTTGTTATTTGCATATGGTAGCGGTAACACTTAACTGGCTTGTCGAAGCTCAATGGCCCAGAAACAGTGGGTACAGAGGATCATCCCTTTCGCTTCGCGTAACGTCCCTTCCAAATTGCACACCGGACAGCGTACCGCGCCTTTGCGTGTACTCCGCTCATTGCGTTCCGCGTCCACCAGGGGCGCACGATAGGGGGCGAATACATCAACAATCATCTTTTCTCTCCTCTTTCCGCGGCCACACCGCCCTTGTACCTGATCCTCCAGGTATCTGGAACAAGCAATCCTGTCATGTCCCTACGTGTGTGTTCCACACTCTTGGCCGTTGACAACTAAGCATACCGGAAACCGGCACTAAGCATTAGTCGGTCCGGGGAACAATCCCCGGACCGACGGCAAGTCGAGATATCACTTGGGATGTGTTCGCTAGAAGTTGATATCGTATTGTACGTTCACGGTATTCGCCACCGCGGATGTGTTGAAGTGGTTATATCCCACAATTACGCCGGCTTTATCGGTGAAGTTAAAGCCAACGCCATAGCTCACCGCGCCGACCGCATTTTTCCCACTCAGGTAATCGACGCCGAGCCAGACTTTCTTGATGGTATAGTCAACGCCAGCCAGGTAACCGTTCGCGTGATTGGAGACGCCGCCCGCAATCACATCCTTCTTGCCCAAATACCCACCGAAGGTGACGCGCGGTCCAACTTTTGTCGTGTAACTGCCGACAGCATAGGCCAATTGTTGGTTTGCACCTTTCAACGGGCCGGCATTGTACAGGCCTACGGCCACCGGCACAGGGGACTGCGCAGCATCCAACACCAGGTATTTCGCATTGCCCCAGACGACGAGTTGCTTGTTGGCAAAGCCGCTGACGGCATCGACACCGACTTCGAGGCGCGGGGTGACGCCATAGGTTAACCCGGCATCGACGATGGTCGGAATTGAGGTGTCACCGCTTTTCGGCACGAAGATGTCCGTGCCCAGGTGCCAGACTCCGGTGGGCTGGATGTCGGTACTGGGAATGTTCACCAGTGTCGACGGGGTCGCAAACAGGGGAATGCTCGCGAGTAACAAGAACGCTGTCATGATCGTACGCATAGCCGACCACCTCCTGTAGTGTGATGATCGTATCTTAACCACGAATCATTACGCGGTGATTGCGTATTATGTCCGGCATGTTAACGGATTTCTCTTGCCAACTTAGCAATCATTCATCACGGGAGTAGCGCGCTTGTAAGGTGGTGTGCCGCATGGCGTTCGGCACGCCCACGCATTTATGTGGGGTCGAAAAGGCCGGACTGGCCCGGCATGATGTTATGACTCGGCTGCAAATTGAAGTGCTGGTAGGTTAACGCGGTCGCCTTGCGGCCACTCGGGGTGCGACTGAGGAACCCGATCTTCAGCAGGAACGGCTCGACCATATCCACCAGGGTATCGCTTTCTTCATTCAAGGTGGCGGCCAGGGCTTCAACGCCAACCGGCCCGCCTTGGTAGAAATCGATAATGGTGCGCAAGAGCTTGCGGTCCAGGTCGTCCAGACCGCGATGGTCCACACCCTGGGCGCAGAGCGCCTGATCGGCAATGGCCCGGTCAATGACACCGGTCCCCTTTACCTCGGCGTAGTCACGCACACGCCGCAGCAGGCGGTTAGCGATACGGGGGGTACCACGCGAGCGTCGCGCAATTTCGATGGCGCCGTCCGGCTCGGTAGGCACGTGCAAGATGCCCGCGGAACGATTGACGATTTTTACCAACTCGTCGTCCGGATAAAATTCCAGGTGGTAAAAGATGCCGAAGCGTTCACGCAACGGCGCTGTCAGCTTGCCGGCGCGTGTGGTGGCCCCCACCAGCGTAAAGCGGGAGACGGGGAGTTTAATACTTTTGGCAAAAGCGCCTTTGTCGATCATGAAATCGACCGAATAGTCTTCCATGGCGGAGTAGAGATACTCTTCCACCACGCGGGGCAAGCGATGGATTTCATCGATAAACAACACTGCGCCGGGCTGCAAGTTGGTGAGGATGCCGACCAGGTCGCCCGCGCGCTCCATAGCTGGTCCGGATGTCGTAACTAACTCCGCCCCCATTTCAGTCGCGATGATGTGGGCGAGCGTGGTTTTGCCGAGTCCGGGCGGACCGTAAAGCAAGACGTGGTCGAGCGGTTCTTCGCGCCCACGCGCCGCCTGAATGCTCGTGGCCAGGTTCTCTTTAATCTGCGGTTGACCGATATAGTCGGTCAACGTGTCCGGACGCAACGCGTAATTAGTAGTGGCGTCCTCAAGGGTTTCGTGTCCAGAGATTATACGTTCATGCATGGTCCGTTACTCACATTCACTAGCAGCCTGATGCTCAAGTCCGAGCGGTCGGATAGCGAGTCGATTGTTTCGTCCATCGTCCGCGGATTTTTGTCGCGTATCAAGGACCTATACTCGTCAAAAAACCGCGGGCGATGGGCGGAAGAAGCGGCCGCTAGACGTGCCCTCGGCCTTGGGCAACAGGCTGCTAGTACTACTACCGTACTTCACGCCGCCCGTGGCAGTGCTCGATGTTGGGCTTGCCTTCGGCGGTAATGACTTTCGCGCGCCCCGTAACGTTTCCGCCGGCGATAGAGCGACCAGTTGAGCCGTTGGACGCGAGTACGCTCAAGCAGCGGCACGGCAATCTCTAGCAAGCGCCGCACTTCGGGCACCGTGAGATCGGCCAACGCTACCTCCGCCCCCTTTTGGGGGCTCCAGGGCGGGAACCGCCGCCGCATCCTCAGCCCGGACCACTGTCAACCACGCATGCGCCATCATCGTGAGCGTAATATGCCGATGCCAACTCGACCACAGGCGCACCTCGTACTCATCCAACCCGGCTTGCCCCTTGGCTTCCTCGAAGCACTGCTCCACCGCAAAGCGGGTCGAGGCCACCCGCGCCAGCGTCGGCAGCGTCACTGTCACCGGCGCATTGGAGAGGAAGTACTTCACCTCGGTCGGATCGGTCACGGAGCGCCGGACCAAGAGCCAGGCCGTCCGGCCCGGCAGGCCGTCCACACGCTCCACCACGCGTACGCGCGCCCAGTCATAGGTAATCGGACCTTTCTCGCCATTCTGCACCGCCAGCCGATGCCACCGGCTGGCCGGCATGGCCGCCCCCGCCGTGGCCACGGTGACCCACGGGGGCGCCGGCTCCACGACCTGCAGATGGGTGGGGCGCCGTCCGAAGCCGGACCAAGCCGGGAGCGCCACCGCCGGGCGTTGCCGCCACACCGGCGTGGTGGAGGAGACCCCCAGCACATACCAGCGCCCGCCGTCGTGCACGCCCGCCCGAAAATCGGTCGCGTCGCCATAGACCGCGTCACCCGTCACCCAGCGCATGGGCACCCCGGCTGCCCACGCCGCCTGCACCATCGTCAGGGCGTGTTGGGGCTTCGTCTGAAAGGTCACCGCCTCCGGCACCTGGGCTTTTTTCCGCCGGGCCGCATCCGCACACCACTCTGCGGGCAGATACAACCGACGATCCAAGAGCGTCTGCCCGCGAGGCGTCGCATACGCCAGAAAGGTCGCGATCTGGCAATTCTCGGTGCGCCCGGCGGTCCCGCTATACTGCCGTTTGACGCCCACCGAGCCCGTCCCCTTCTTGAGAAAGCCCGTCTCGTCGACCACGCCGATCGCCTCAGGATCGCCCAGATGCGCCACCACATACCCCTGGAGGCGATCCCGCGCCGCGTCGGCGTCCCAATGCGCCCGGTAGAGCAGGCGTTGCATCCGGTCGGGACACGCATCGCCGGCGACCTCGGCCAGTTGCCACCCATTCTTGCGGGTCAACGTCGCCAGCAGCGCCCGGACATATTTCGCCATCTGCTCCCGCGGTTCACTCCGCCCGAACAGCCCCGCAAAGAGGCCCAGAAACGCCACAAAAGAATCCGCCCACCGCTCCAATACTTCCATCACGGCTCCCTCCATTAGAGGAGCATACCACTGATGCACGAAGAGTTGTGTTCAGGTACGGTAGTAGTACTA
>DASXVL010000480.1:0-1639 GCA_036504255.1 Armatimonadota bacterium
GCATTACCGGGTTGTATTTATGTTCAACTTCATGCGTACTCACGGACAAACTGGAATGATTAGCAAAGCGCCTTGTTCGCGATAGATTAGTGCATCTGGGGGCCGCCCGCCGTGGCGGCGCGCACGTGGCGTGGGGGGAGACGGGAGTGAGTACAGGCGACGCACCTTGCCGCTCACGCGAACACGAGACACCAACTACCACCACGGGCCGCCACAGCGGGCGGCCCCTACCACGAAAGTTGTACGCCTTTGTGGCAACTCATCCTTGTTTTCTCCCAGCCCGCAACCGGAGCACTCGGAGTGCTGTTGACCCACCTGTTGCCTCAGTGATACACCCCGTATTCCTCGACGGCGCGATAGAACGCTTCAATATTCTCCCAGGGCACGTCTCGTTCCAGGGAATGGGTGGGGCCGATGATATAGCCGCCGCCTTTGCCCAGCACCGCGCAGTATTCCTTGACCGTACGCCTGACATCCTCCGGCGTGTAGAATGGGAGGACGGTCTGCGTGCCGATGGTGCCCCACAGGGTTAGACGGTCGCCGTAGCGTCGCTTCACCTCGAACGGATCCATGGCTTCCGGCTGCACGGGATTGAGGATGGTGACGCCGACTTCGATCAGGTCATCGATGACGGCACTGACATTGCCATCACTGTGATAGAAGACCGGTATGTCCGGTTGGATGGCGCGGGCAGCGGCGATGATGGAGGCCAGGCGTGGTTTCAATGTCGCCCGCCACAGCTCCGGCGCGATCATCATGCCGCGTTGATCGGCAATATCGTCTCCCAGCCGCAGAATGTCCACCCCGGCGCGGGCGCAATGGCAGGAGGTGATGATGAGCCGTTCAGTGATTTTATCGAAGAGCCGCAGCGCCACTTCCACGTCGGAGTAGAGCGCCATCATCAGCCGTTCCATGCCGAACATATACCAGGCGTATTCAAAAATGGAACCGCCGACGCCCTGCACCGCGACGCCCTGCGCATGTAGCGCGGCCACGCGGTCGCCCAGGCCGGCGACACAGTGCTCGGCCCCGACATCGGGCCAGGGAAATGCTTCGATATCGGCGACGCTTTCCGCTTCGCGGAGTGGGCCGACAGTGCGGAGCGACTCGCCGGTCGAACTCCGCCAACGGGCGACGCCCCAGCCATCAAACCAGGTATCGTGCGGGAGCGCGATGTCATGGAAATAGCGTTCGCGCACCGCGTCGGGCGGCGTCGGTTGCGCTGCGGCAACCGCATAGATATCCTGGCGCATGGGCAGATCCGCTGGGAGCTTGCCATACTGTTGTAAGATGGCCTCTGGCGTCTCATAGGCCAGGGTGACGGGGATGCGGTCGGGTTCCTGGTGGCGAAGGGCAGTCAATACGCGTTCGCGGGCAGTCATGCGATGCTCCTTTTTCGTAATACACATTGTGTCATGTTGTGCAGCCTGTCTCGTGGGGTGAGCGCAAGTGCCATCGTCCCCTATACGCTAGAGGTAGAGGGGCATCACGTTGTACCATCTTGGCGTCTGTAGCGCGCGCCCGCTGTGGCGCGCCTGTCTTGCCTGCTGATCCGTGCCTGCGAGTGCGACGGAGCGTGCCCAACTTGGCACCCAGCTCCCTTTCGCCGCACGGATACGGTCGGCACCACAGGCGCGCC
>DASXVL010000481.1:0-4149 GCA_036504255.1 Armatimonadota bacterium
CCCCGGCGTTCCCGCCGGCGCAGACTGCCTGTGCCCGTGCTAACGCGCCCTGTACTTCCACCTTACCCCCGCATCAACGACACAAGGCGCCCGACGCCTCTTGCGCCAATTCATCGGCGCGCTCGTTCCCCGGTGTCCCGGCATGCCCACGCACCCATTTCCAGGTAATGCGGCCCGTGTACGACTGCACCAACGCGTCGAGTTCCATCCACAAATCCTGATTTTCCACCGACTTCTTCTGACTGGTCAGCCAGCCCTTGGCTTTCCAACCGCGCACCCATTCGGTGATGCCCTTCACCACGTACTGGCTATCCGAGACGAGCGTAATGTCACAGGCGGGCATGGCTTTCAATGCGCCGATGACCGCGGTGAGTTCCATGCGATTATTGGTCGTGTTCGGAAACGATTTCACGAACTCTTTAACAATTTCACCATCGGCGGTGGTAATCACCACGGCGGCGGCGCCGGGACCAGGGTTGCGGCGGCAAGAGCCGTCAGCGTAAATAACAAATTGTGACATGAGGCCTTCCATCTGAAGAGAGTGTGCGCCCGCCAATGCGCGGGCGCACAATAGTACCCTATTTCTTCAGCGCCTTCAAATAATCGTCTCCAGCCTGCGCCAGGTCACCGAGCACGATGCGCGCGTTGGCGCCCACCGCGCCCCAATCGGGCTGCGCTGCGGTGCGTACATAATAGTATTCCTCGCGTATCGCCAGGCGATCCCACAGGCCGATGCCGATGTTAGGTTCGATGAGCACCACGCGCCAATCCTTCACCGTGCCGGTGAAGCGTTCCTCACCCCGCTGCAGGATGAAGGTCACGCCACAGCGCGTGCCGTCGTCGGCGTAGCAGGGCTCCAGGTCAACGAGCATGCCCTCTTCCGCAAAGATCGGCTGCACCAGGAAGTCGAGCATCATGTAGCGCGGGACCGCATAGGACAAGCCGGTCGCATCTGCGCCGATGGAGCGCCCGGTTTCCGCCGTGTACTGCTCACCGGAGATATTGCCGTAGCGCGCCAGCGCCTCCATGCACTTTTCGCCGGATTCTTGCATGCGTTTGAGCAGCAGCTCGCGGAACTCCGGACGAATCACCTCGGGGCGGAAGAGATCGAGCGTGCCGCCGCGTCCCACATTGGTAATCAACTGGCGGCTGTTCAGCGTGATCGGGTGTGACACGTGCCACTCGCCCCGGCGCGGGTCAGCCGACGAGAAGATGAGACGGTGCGAGCCGTAAACATTGGTGCGCGGGCGGCGAGTGCGGTTCACCACCGCGCCCCATTCCTGCACCTGCCGATCCACAAAGGATTGCATAAACTCTTCCGTGGCCCAGTATTCCGGGGACGAGATGATGACTTCCTGCACCGCGACGTTGTGCTTCTGCGAGATCTGGTAAATGAACTCCACCGCCCCCGCCACGGCCGTCTCGTCATAGGAGCCGTCGCTGCGGCGCAGCGTGAAGGCCTTCTGCCCGCGTCCACCGGACTCGGCGGCGTCCTTCACCATCACCAGCGGGAAACGCTCGGCAAAACGGCGCAAGCCGGGGAAGTTGCGCGCGGCGTCGCCATGCTCCAGCGCACGGCGCGTCGCCTCCTCGCCCAGTTCGTTCGTATAGGCGGCGAGCCAATCCATCTCACCAGGAATATCCACCCCGGTCTCCGGCGCGAAGATCTCCGGGTACTTCGCCTTGTCATAGGTGGTCCAGGTATGAAAGAGGCTCTGCGATGAGTAGGGCAACCCTAATTGCTCCAATGAGCCACTGGTGTACTTCGGATGACCATGGAAGGGGAAGACCTGCCCGAGCAACACCGGACGGGTGAAGCGCGCGGCGATGCGCACGCCCTTCGGCCCGACGTGCTGCGCCGCCAGCGCTTCCGCCTCGGCCAGCGTCAGCCCGCGATGCTGTTGCAGCGCCGTGAGGTATTCCTCGCGACTGATATAGAGATGCGCGTTCAGCGCCTGCAGCACCGGCCGCGAGAAGCCGGGCTGTGCGACCTGCTCCACGTCACGCGTGATGAGCACGTTCACCCCGGAACGGCCCAGTGCCGTCAGTTCCGCCGCCAGCGTCGGGCCTTCCATCAACGCCCGCGATACATGCGTGCGACCGACCGGATAGAGGAAGAGCAGGTTAGTGCGCTGCTCGGCGGCGATGATCGCCGGGTCGAACGCCGGGAAGACCTGCGGCAGCGGGAATCCGTCGTTGCGGATAAAGGCGATCTCACGCAACTGATTATACGCGCGCCATTGTCGCTCCACCGCCGACTCGCCGTCCGCGCCGATGGGCGCTTGTGTCTCGGCGGTATCCATATCGCCAAGCAGTTCGGCCATCGTCGCGGCGTCCCAGGCCTTCAGTTCCGTCTGCGCGAGCGCCAGCGAGCGCAGGTAGCGGTATTGCCAGCCATGATGCGCGACGGCCAACGTGTAGAGCGCATCGCCCTCCAGGTGGGAGAAGCCGATGCCGCGCGTGTAGGCCCAGGGGCGGTAAGCGTAAAAGTGATCGTTGATCGATTCGGCGAAGAACTCTGCCAGCGCCTGCCAGATCTTTTGCGGCGCGGCCTCGATGGTAAAGAACTCGATGGTCGCGGCAATCGCGCGGCAGCAGTCGAAGAGTTCCGCGGCATCCGCCACGCAAGCCAGGCGGCGATCACGCTCTGCCGCATCGATGCGTCCCTCGCGCAACGCCTCCGCCACCATCTGGCCGAAGCGGGCGATGTCGCCGGGGTCTTCATAGCCCCCGCTGATAGCGCGCACGGCAAGCGGGTCGAATTCGCGCCCGGTGAAGAGCGCTTCGACATGGTCCGTTAAGCGCGACAAATCGTCGCGTTCCTCGGCAAAGAGGTCACGCCCCAATGCCAGCAAGGCCAGCCGCGTGAGCGCCAGCAAACCACCGAACTGCTCCTGCGTGACCGTGGTATGCTCGCCGCGCGCCGCGCGTGCTTGGGCGACAAGCGCCGTGAAGGGCAGCGCAGCAGTGGCCGTGTCGTTCAGCGTCGCGCGGAAGGCGGCTTCCCGGTCGTGCATGGCCTTGGCGCGGGCGGCACGCTCGGCCAGGCGCTTCCGCGTGTCGATGGCGACGGCCGCGACTTCCTCCGTCGCCTTGTTGGAACTTTCAATGCCCTTCTCTTCGCGGAACTCCTCCACCGCCGGCAGGTAGGCCGGGCAGAAGAGCGTCGCAATCGCGGCGGCGTCAGCGGCAGGAGCATCGGGGCAGAGCCGGGAGAGTGCCGCTTCATAGGCTGCGTGCAGTTCCGCCAGACGGGCGGGCGACTGCCCCATCACCATGAACTGTCCGCCCAACGCCAGCCAGGCGGCAAAGTCGAGGCGCGCCAGCGGCAAGCCGGCGGCGACCGCGGCCACCGCACGGGCCACGGCAGTCTCTTGCGGGGTTTCTTTATTGAAGCGCTGCATGCGCTCCTCGCCTTCGAGGAAGAGTGCCGCTTCCTGATCATCGCGCAAATCGGCGACGATAGCGGCGAAGGCCTCTTGCGCCTCCTCGGTGGTACCGGTGCAGAGCGCCTGATAGAGCTTACGTGCGCGGTCGCGCTGGTGGCGCATTTCGCTTCGCCAGACTTCGATGGTGTCCGCCCCCAAGCCCACCGCGCGGTAGAGCGTCTGCCGGTCGATGGCGTCGCCGGCGGCAAACCAGCGCATCACTGCCAGCCGGTTCAATGCGCGTCGGCGCGCGCCGGACGCCCCATCGATAATGACCAGCGCGCTGTGCGGATTGCCTTCCAGCATCAATTCGCGCACCTTGACCGGGTCTGCCAACAACGCCAGCAGATCGCGATGCGGAATGCCGGTATCGAGGACATCCGCCCCCTGGATCGCCATTTCGTAATTGCCCGCCGGGCCGATGATACTGAGCGCCAGCGCATGAATGCCGCCGCCGATACGCTCGCGCAACGTCTGCAGCTGTTCGCTGGGCAAGTCGCGCAGACGCGTCCACTTGGTGAGGCACGGCCCATACACCTGCATATTGGCCACGATCTCGCTCTCGCTCAATCCGATATTGAGCAGGCGGCGTTGCGCTTCCTGTGCCAGCCCTTCAAGGTTGGTGTCGCCGACGTAATGCAGCAAGTCGGATGTCGCTAAGCCCATCGGGGAGACCATGCGAATCTCTGCCGGGGTCTGCACGCCGGGGAAGAGCGTACGC
>DASXVL010000482.1:0-4428 GCA_036504255.1 Armatimonadota bacterium
ACGCCCCGCGTAAGGCGGGCTATCCCCTGGGGTAATCCTTCAATCAAGCGAATCATGGTTCAGCCCTTCTCTGCCAAACCGTGCGATCGCTCCTCCATCCCGGTAAATCGTGACCGGTTTTCTCCCGCATTTCTACACCGATACGCCATGCGGGGAGGGATTGCTCCCTCCCCGCATGGCGTGCTGTACCTTGTGCCGAGACTTTACGGCAACGTCTTGCCCGTCACCACGTTGGTGTAGGGCGTGACGCCGGAGGCGTTATACGCGTTCACACGGTACCAGTAGCTGGTGTTGGCTTTCAAGCCCGTGTTCGTGTAGGTGACCTTGTTCGCCGTGACGGTGGCGACACGCGTCCACGGACCATTCGTTCCCGCCGTGCTGCGCTCGACGTAGAAGCCTTGCTCGGTGGTGGCGTTGTCAATCCAGTTCACGGTGATCGCGCTCCGCGTGATGCTGCCGACAGTCAGGTTGGTCGGCGCCAGCGGCAGTTGTCCTGCCGTGGTGATGCTGGCGGTGTTGGAATTCGCGGAGCTGCCGATCGGGTTAGTGGCAAACACGCGATAGTAGTAGCTCGTACGTCCCAGCACGGTGGTATCAACGAACGTGGTCACGCCAGCGGCGACCGTGAACGTGGTCAGTCCGGCGACGAAGAAGGTGCTCGTTGAGCGCAGGATGGTGTAGCCCGTTTCGTTGGTGGCGTTATCCACCCAGCTCAAGCTCACCGTCGGCGGGTTGACGCTTAGCACAGACCCGGTGGCGACCAGCTTGGTCGGTGCAGCGGGACGCGTCAGCGTGAGGCTATTCGATACGCTCGACGTCGCGCCTGTGCCCAGCGCGTTCGTAGCCTTCACCGTGAAGGTGTAGGTCGAACCGCTGGTGAGCCCGGTGACGGTCAGTGGGCCGGCGGCCCCGGTGGCGATTTTGCCGCCGGGATTGGACGTGACGGTGTAGGACGTAATCGCGCTGCCGTTCGCGGAAGGCGCGGTGAAGCTCACCGTGGCGGACGTGCTACTGGCGACGGCTGCCGTGACATTAGTCGGAGCGCCCGGCACGGTGGCCGGGGTGACGCTATTCGACGCGGTGGACGGCAGGCTCGTGCCTATCACGTTCGTCGCGGTGACGGTAAAGGTATAGGCCGTGCCGTTCGTTAACCCGGTGACGGTGAGCGGACTGGCAGCGCCGGTGGCGGTTTTGCCGCCGGGGTTGGAGGTGACCGTGTACGCGGTAATGGCGCTGCCGCCATTGAAGGCCGGAGCGGTGAAGCTCACGGTGGCCTGCGCGTTGCCGCGTACGGCGGCGCCGATGGTCGGCGCATCCGGCACGGTGGCCGGGATGACGCTATTCGACGCGGCGGACGGCAGACCGGTGCCGTTGGCGTTCGTCGCGGTGACGGTAAAGGTATAGGTCGTGCCGTTCGTCAACCCGGTGACGGTGAGCGGACTGGCTACTCCGGTGGCGGTTATGCCGCCGGGGTTGGAGGTGACCGTGTATGCGGTGATCGCTTTACCGCCATTGAAGGCGGGGGCGGAGAAACTCACCGTGGCCTGCGCGTTGCCGGCGACGGCCGTGCCGATGGTCGGCGCGCCCGGAACCGTGGACAGCGCATCGGCGATGTTCGACGGCGCGGAATCGCCGGCGGCATTGTAGGCGATGACGCGATATTGGTAGTACATCAACGGAAGTAACGCCGTGTCGGCACTGGTCGTGGCGTTGGCCAGCGCGGTGCTGAACGGCGCGAACGCCCCACCGTTGGTCGCACGTTCGATACGGAATCCGATCTCATTGGCGGGATTACCCAGCGAGGTCGCGGCGGGCGTGGGGTCAGTCCAACTCAGGTTCGCCGTCGTACCGACCACAGTAACGGTCAGGTTGCTGGGGGCGGAGGGCAGCACATCGCCCGTCTGCAGCACGATGGGTCGCATCATGTCCATCTCTTCGTGCCCGAGCAGGTGGCAGTGCCAGACATACTCATGACCGTAGTTGACCATCGCGTTCACGGTGGTCGTGGGGTTGCCCAGCGGGTCGACAGGGGAGAACCCCATCATGGAGCCGAGCGGCATGGTCGGGTCCATCGGGCGTTCGCTCACCGGAATACCGAAGGGCAGCGCCGGCTCGATGGGTTGGAAGGCGACGATAGCGTCTTCCAAGGGGTTCATGCGCACGGTTTCTTTCCAGCCCAGCTCGTTGGCGTCGGGCGGGCGAATCGCGCCGTCCCAACCCACGCGATTGATGAGCTGTACGTTAAACAGATGCACGTGGATGGCATGGGTGTCCACGCCGTTATGCGTGATCTTCCAGAGCTGATTCACGCCGTGCTGGATGAACTCGGTGGGCGGATCGATGAAGCCCAACGGGATCGTCGTTTGCGTGTTGAAGTTGGTGAACGGCAGTTCCACACCCAGCGTGGAATTCATGCGCCCGTAATCCAGCTCGAACAATTCCTGGATGGTCTTCGGCTCCATCGGTATGGTGATCGATGCCCCGCCACCGAGTGGCGTGAAGGTCATCGACGTATCCTGAATCTTGGCATAGGTGTTTTTGGCGGCGCCGTCGGCCACTTGCGGCACGATCATCGGCGGCTGCGAGGCGGCGAACGCCACCGGCAAGGCGGCGGTCAGCCTGGGCAGGTCAAAGGCCGGCGCGGCCGTGGCGCCCGCGACATCAAAACGCATGATGGTGCGGGTATTCGGTCCGTAGCCCGGCAGCGTGGTAGGCGCGCCGCCCGTGGAGGTCTGGTCCGGGTCGCCGGTATAGTAGTCGTAGCGCGTATCAAACGCCGGCACGGGTGACCCCGCGTCGTTGTAGAGAATGATCTTGGAGCCATCCGGCACGCCGGAGAAGTCCACGATGACATCCGCGCGCTCGGCTGGGCCGAGGAAGAGCGTTTTGTTCATGACGTTCAACACGACGATGTCGCGGCGGTTATAGTTATAGCCCACCGGCGTATTGTCGAGTACCACCGGCGCGGGCAAGATGCCGCCTTCGGTGCCGATCTGGATCATCTTGGGGCCTGCCGTGGCCGGGTCGGGCACGCCGCCGTCACGACCATCGGTCGGCCAGAGGGCGGGCCAGGTCGGGTCGCCGGGATGCGGCGCGGCGGGCACCATTTTGACTTCCGTCGGGCTGGCCGGGTCCACATAGTAGAGTTGCAGGTTATAATACCGCTCATTCGACGCATTCAGAATGCGGAAGCGGTAGGCTTTGCGTTGCACCGTGAAGGTGGGGTAGGCGGTACCGTTGACGAGCGGGGTGTCCATGAACGACTCCATGGTCATGGAGGGGTTGGGCGTACCCGGCGTGTCCAACGGGCCACCCGGCACGCTGGCGATGGGCGGGAATTTCAAGAGCGACGGGCTGACAGGAGGCCAGAACCACGGTCCATAATCCCAGCGTCCGAACGCATTCGCGCCACCCAGGTCCGCGGGGTTTTGGTTCGGCATGTAGACGTGCGGGAACCACAGGTTGCCCGGTGCGCCCCAGTTGGCGATGTCCCAGGTCGGGTCCGTCGCGGCGAGCGTGGGGATGTCCGGCACGAAGGTCTTGTCCTGGATGATCAAGGGGACCTGCGTCGCCGGGATGGTGCCGTCGTTGATCATGGCCTGTTCGACCGGATCGCTGAGCAGGTAACCTGCCGCCTCACCGGCGTAGACATTTAACCGCGTCATGCCGTAGGTGTGGTCGTGATACCACATCAAGCGCGCGCTTTGTTGGTTGGTATAGAAGAACGTCAGCGAACCCGGGCCCGGATCGGGCATGTCGGGCACGTTATGGACACTGACGCCTCTGGGGTAGGCGGTATTTTCCCCGGCGGGCGTGGTCCACTGGTGGGGCGTGCCATCGCTGATCCACGGGGTGACGCCGCCGTGCAGATGCATGGTCGCACGGTTCTGCGAGTAATTCATCGGGCCGGTCGAGGGCATCATGCCCTCCGGGCCCATGCCCGCGCCCATGACGCTGGTATCGACCGGCAGAAAGAGGTTGCCCCCCGCGCCTGTCGGCAGCTTGTTGGTGAATTTGACGCGTACCGGCCGGTCGCGCATGGCGTTGATGATCGGCCCCAGGTAATGCACCGGCGCCGGCGCAACGGTGTTCAGGTGCGTGATGGGGTCCGTGCCGTTATTGAGTTGCACGTAGCCGCGCAGCTTCGTTTTCGGCAGGTCCGAATGCAACTGCTCGCTGTATTCCACCAACGCGATTTCGTAATAATCGGATCCCGGATAGGTAATGGTATCGGGATTTGCCACCGGAATATATTGACCGAGGTTATTGACGTTCCCCGGCCCTAAACCGGGCAGCGTGTCGACGAACTTGCGCAGCAGTGGGCTGTTTGTCCAATTCGGCACGTTGAAATAGTCCGGCTTCCCCTGCGGGTCCAGCGTGGGAAGCGCCGCGGTGGCCAAGCCCAGGAGGGGTTTAGGTTTACTCGCC
>DASXVL010000483.1:0-14330 GCA_036504255.1 Armatimonadota bacterium
TCACAATTTCCGAGCCATCGCTGGACATATGCTCTTTTTGTGGGATGAGCATGTCGCCCTGACAGGGCTAGCCCATGGGTATTCCGGCTACCCTGGGCGTTGCCCAGGGCTAGAGAATTCGAGCCCTTCGGGCTTGCAGGATACCTGGGGCGTTGCCCTGGGCTGACGAATTGCTTGCCTGTCAGGCAATTCTCTGCAGACACGATACATGATGAATTCTTAATGTCTGAATCAGTAGTTAACAAAATCATATCTTGTTACTAAAGGGGTTAGCAGGGACAGGGGAGCGCGAAAGCAAACAGGGTAGGAGACAGATGCATTGCTGTGAGACCACGCCGATTGAGTTGCGCACAGCACGAAAGGAACGGGGTATGGCTGATCTGGTTCACCGCATGGCTTGGCGGGTATTTTGCACGGTGTTGACGATGAGTCTCGCGGCGTTCGGGATGGCGGCGATTACGATGACCGGGACGACATCACGACCAAACAACAGCACGTTCGTCCCCGGTGAGCCGATTACCCTCACCTTTACCGTATTGGGGCTGACGCCGCAGGATACCGGCGTGCGGCTGCTGCTCAACACCGTCGATGTGCTGGCGAAACCGGTGGACACGCAAGAACTCCCGGTAACCCTGGATGGCACCGGACGGTGCAACCTGACGGTCGCTGTTCCGCCACGACTGCTGGGCTTTTATAAGGTGTTTGCCAAGCTCTCCAACGGCGTGGAAGTAGATCCGCAAGGGAGCCGCAGGAAAGGTTTTATTACTTACTGTGTCGTGCCCGATCCGTCTCAACGGACGCTCTACCCGATGAAGGAATCGTTCTTTGGCTTGCAGGGCGGCTACAGCGTGAATCAGGCTGTGCTGCCATATTTGGGCGTGCGTTGGATGCTCAACGGCATCAACTGGTCGAACGAAGAGAAGTCCCGTCCCGGCGAGCTTGCCGAGAAATGGACTGCGGCCCATGGCAAAGGCGACGTCTATCCGTCGCCGAACACGGTCATCACCAGCGCATCGTACGGCGGGAAACCCTGGAAAGTCTACACGATTTGTTGTTTGAATGGCATGCCGGAATGGGCGTGCCTTCCCGATTCCTTTATGCGCGGCAACGCCCCGTTGACCCCGGAGGGTGAAAAGGCGTGGCGTGACTACTGCCTGACCGTCGGTAAGATGATGAGCAGCGACCACCCGGATGATGATGAACACATCTATCAGATCACCTGGGAGCCGGAATACCCGTGGAACTACAAAGGGACCACGGCGCAACTCGTGCGAATTTATGAGATTTCTTTCGCCGCGCTGCACGAAGCGGATCGGAAGGCTGTCGTAATCGGACCGACACGCGGCTGGTGGGATGACGAGAGCGCTCGCCTGTTCAAACTCGGGCTGGGCAAGTATATGGATGGTTTTTCCTGCCACCCGTACAACCAATTTCCCCCGGAAGCATTTGGGTTGATCAGCAAAATACGCAGTACGAAGGATATGATGAGGCAGATTTCCGGGCGGGCCTTGCCGATTTACGGTACCGAGCAAGGCTTCTCCACGGGAGATGATCCGGACAAGGAATTGATGCAGGCGCAAGGCGTGGTCCGCATGCATTTGATTATGCTCGGGGAAGGCGCGCGCCTGAATTACGGATTCTATGTGTGCGATTATCCTGGCGAGCCGGGGTACGGTTATTACTACGCGCTCGCCGATAAGTCGGCCTGGGGGTCCAAGGAGATCGCGCCCAAGCAGGTCGCCCCGGCCTTTGCCGCGTTGACGTTCTTGTTGGAAGGCACGACACGCGCCACACCGATTGAATGGCTCGGCGATACCGCGTGGGGATATACCTATGAGCGTCCCGGCCGGCTGCTGCTGGGCCTGTGGGATTTTAGTACGACACCGCGTCCCATCGTCTTGCCGGTAGGCGTGGCGCAGGTGGACGTCTATGACTGGATGGGGAACAAGCAGACCGTAGCGACGCCGGGAGGCGTGCTGAAGACCACGCTGAGCGAGTGTCCCATTTATATCAGCGGCGTTTCGCCAAAACTCTGGGGGCACGACGCGAAAAAGCCCCTGCAACTAAGCAAAACACACATGACGGTTTGTCCGAGCACGAAGGTCGAGGTGCAGGGCACGGTCGAAGCCACGCTGGGGACTCCGCTGCGCGGCGCAGTGGTCATCGAACCGGATGAACGGCTCGGGGTGAAGTCCACCACCATCCCGGTCAACCTGGCTGCCGGACAGGCGACCCCGTTCCGCTATGTGTTCGAAATTCCAGGAAAAATTTCATTGGGCGCCTACACGCTCAAAGTGACACTGCATGACGCGCAGGGGCCGATGGCCGCCGCGGGACTGATGCTAACGATTGTACCGCCGGTGACCATCGACCGCGTCTCACCCACGCTGGCGACTGTGGGCCGTCATGCCGTGGAGGTCATTTGCACAGAGCCGCAGGGACAGCCGGTGACCGGCGCCGTGCAGGTCAGTTTGCAAGGCGTGCCGGATAGTAAAGTGCTGCAGGATTTCAGAATTCCGGCGAAGGGTAGTCAGAAACTGCAGATCACCTTTGAGGATCTGGATGTGTCGCCCGTGCGCAAATATCCCGCAGTGGTCACAGTAAAGACTGCGGGCGGCTTCAGCTTTACGCAAACGTTTCCGGTGAACTTTACACAGGCGCAACGACTCGCCCCAACCATTGACGGCGATTTGGCCGAATGGGCGGGCGTCCCGGCATACGCGTTGTCTGGGCGTGAGTGGGTGGTACGCTCGCCACAGTATTACTCCGGCCCGAACGATCTGTCGGCAACCGTGCGTTACGCCTGGGATGAGAAAGCGTTGTATGTGGCCTGTGAGGTGAAGGATGATACGTTCCTGCAACCATATACCGGCTTTTTGATCTGGAAAGGGGACGGTCTGCAGTTGGCCTTTGATCTCGATCCGCAAAAGGTCGAGGAGACAAGCGGGAATCTGCTGCTGGATGCCGGCAGCAAGCACAGGACCTCGGAGATCAATGTTGCGCTGACCAAAGATGGCCCCTTCGCCATACGCGGCGGGAGCTTCGATACCGTGAAATTCCCGCTGGATCCCTTGCCGGCCACGAAGTTTCCGCTGGCGATTGTGCAACGGGACGGCAAAGTCAGCTACGAGATGGCGATACCCTGGACGACGCTCGGGGCGATTGCGGCGCCCAAATCCGGTGACGCCATCGGCGTGGCGCTGACGGTCAATGATCTCGATGAGAAGAAACAGCTTGACCCGAGCGCCATCGGTATCTTTGGCGGTATCGCCGACGGCAAAGATTGGCGGAAATTCGGTACCATGCTGCTGAATGGCGCCAAATGATTGAGCCGATCCCGTGAGACGCGCTCGCCAACTCGCCGTGAGAAACCCGCACGGCGAGTTGGCCTCTGGTTAGTCGGTATCAGCGGCAAGCGCTTTCTTGTTTTTCTCATGCGCCATCGTGGCGGCCTGGTCCAGCGTGAACTTCACTTGCAGCACCGCCCCGTCATGAATGCGGGGTGGCAAATGGCTGGTATGAATGGCGACTGCAACTCCTTCGTCGCCGATGAGTACGCGCGCATAGTTGCCGTTGATGCTGTCTACAATTGCTTTAAGCACAGTGTGGTTGCCTTCTTTTCTTTACGGAGCCGTCGTGGAGAAGCGTTCGGGGTAATCATACCATCCCCCCAGACAAAAAGGAAATGGCGCGCCGTGGTGTGACAATTCCCATAGCCCAGACCGTACCGTTGACACCAAGCCAGCCTGAAGTCCTTAGCACGGTTTGGAAGCCGACCGCAGTCGCGCTCAGCCACTCGACAATACCTCCCCGGACCTGCCTCTCGCGGTACGCTGAGCGCGACTCCGGGCTGCGGCCCTCCATCGGCTTCCAAACGGTGCTGCTGACAACAGGCCGGGCGTCTCACCACTTGACGCTGCAGGCGAAAACGGCAATTATGTAGTAAGAGACTGATCATCCCATGTCCTACACCATCGTTGTTCTTGCCGATATTCATGCCGCCGAGCGCAACCCCGCGCATTGCCCGGACCGGCGCAGTACCCTGGCCGAGGTGTTGTTGCTGCGCGCGGTGCACCGCATTAATCGCACCATCAAACCGAATATTACCCTGCTGCTTGGGGATCTGATCGATGATGGCGCGAGCGCGCAGGCGCCCGCTGCGCTGCAGCGCCTGCGTGGAATTCTCGACGTGCTGCAATCGCCGCTGATCGTGATTCCCGGTAATCATGACGGCGATGTCGCGGCCTTTTATCGCGCGATGCCCCGCCCGGCGGAGACGGTCGATATCGACGGCGTGCGTTTTCTGCCCTTCCTCGACCAGGAAGCGCCGCACTACAATGCCCAACGGACGGCGGCTGATCTTGCGCGTATGACGGCGGCGCGCGTGGGATTCGACGGACCGATCGTTGCGCTGCAGCATGTGCCGCTGTTGCCGCCGGGACAGGGCGCATCCCCGTACCGGGTCACCAACGCGGACGCGGCGCTGCAGGCCATGCGGACTGCCGGCATCACGCTGGCGATCAGCGGGCATTTTCATGACGGGGATGCCCTCATCCGCTCTGACGCAGGCGCATTTGTGGTGGCCCCCGCGCTGTGCGAAGCGCCGTTTGCCTTTCTAGAGATCACCATCGATGGCGAGGAGATCACCGTCACCCGCCATACCCTGCGCCTGCCATCGCACCTCGGGTTGATTGATTGCCACACGCATACCCCCTTTGCCTACTGCCAGGAGAATATGGATTTCGGCCTGTCGCTGCAGGTGGCGGAGGCATTTGGCCTGGCGGGCCTCACCTTCACCGAGCACTCCGGTCAAATGTATTTTGCGCAGCAGACCTACTGGCGCGGGGCGTTTCTCGCCGGGGAGATTGCGACACAAGATGTGCGTAATTTGCGCATGCCGGCCTATCTCGCGGCGGCGCGGCAACTCTGTCCTCCCGCGCGTCTCGGCTTGGAACTCGATTGCGATGCCGCCGGGCAGCCGGTCGTACGCCCTGAGGATCAGGGCCAGGTCGCACTGCTCATTGGCGCGGTGCACCACTTGCGGGAGTTGGATAATCCGCAACCTGACCTGGAGCGCGCGGCGGATGAATTTCTCGCGCGCCTGCAGACGTTCATCCCGTCGGGCATCCAGATTCTTGCGCATCCCTTCCGCGTGTTCCGCCGGGCGCAGCTTCCCGTGCCCGAGCGCCTCTTCGCCCCCACCGTACGCCTGTTACGCGAGCACGGCGTCGCGGCAGAGATCAATTTTCATACCAATGAACCCTCGCCCGCCTTCACCACCCGCTGCCTGGAGGCCGGCGTCAAGCTCACCTTCGGCAGTGACGCTCACAATCTCTACGAAATTGGCGAATTCACCCCGCACCTGGCGTTATTACGGCAATGCGGGATCACCGGCGACCTGCACGATGTCCTCTCGCCGCTGGGAATACGCTCAGAGCAGGCTGCGGCACTGCGCCAGAAATTGTGATGGCGACACGTGGCGATACTGTTTATACAATCGCGAGAAGTAGAGCGGATCGGTGAAGCCGCTGGCGCATGCCGCCGCGGCGATGGTCTCTTCCGGGTGTTGGCGCATATATTCGTCGGCGCGGCGCAGCTTAATCTCCAATAGCGTGCGTTTGAATGACTGGCCGAGATGCTGTGCAAACAGATGGGAGACGGTGGAGGGCTTCTTCTGAATGAGGTCAGCCACATCCGCCAGCGTCGGGCTTTCGGTGGCATGGGCCTCCATGAAGTTGAGGATGATCTCCAGGTCGCGATGCGTTGCCAGCACGATCATTTGCTGGCTGATGATATAGTCGACGAAAATGGAGAACAAATCAAGCAAGGCATCGATTTGTTCGGTGGTCATCATCGGCAAGGCGGTATAGGAGGCTTCTAGTTCCGTGAGGGCATACTGCGCGCTCCACGCATCACGAATCGCCGGCGGCATCGCGGCCTGGGTACGCAGTTGCCCGATGGTGACAAACCCGAGAATACGCCCGCAATAGACAATGGGTTTCGTGGCCTCGACAAGCCCCGCATGGCATTGGTAGCACAGCATCCGCTGTTGCCGCGCCGCCTCAATACAGTTGTTGCGATCCGAAGCGTTACAGGTCTCTTCCCCAAAACGCTCACGCAGGAGCTGACAATAGGGTGAATCCGGTCGATTCCGACAGGCGGTGACCAGCTCCCCGGCAGCGTTCAAAAAGACGATGCGCGCGTTGAAGCAGGTGCTGAAATGATCGAAAATGCGCTGTACCTCAGGCTTGAGGAGCGCTGATAACGTCTGCGCCATGATGAGCCCTCTGTGTCTGTACAGTTTAGCCTGAACCAGCAGCAAAGTCCATGCTGACGGCAGATTCGTTTATTCCCTTCTCCTCTGATCTTCAGTAGCATTAACAAGCGTTTGCTGACAACGCACGACAAGGTACGGAAGGTGAGCACGATGAACGACGTGGCGACCATGATCAATCGCGCCCGACAAGCGGGCACGGTCATTCCCGGCTTTAATATCCCCTACCTGCCCATGATGGCGCCGGTCGTGCAAGCGCTGCGCGATACGGATAGCGTCGGGCTCATCATGGTCGCGCGCTTGGAATGGGTGAAATTCCAATCCGGCAGTTTGCAGGCCATCCGTGAGGAATATGAGCAGGTGAAGGATGCGCGGCATACGCGCCTGCATCTGGACCACGTGCCGGTCATCGATGAAGATGACCTCATGGTCGATTATCTCGCCGTCATGCGCGAAGCATTGGCACTGGGATACGAGTCGGTGATGGTGGATGGGTCACGCTTGCCGTTTGCGGACAATGTGCGCTGCACGCAGCAGGTCGTCGCCATGGCGCATGCCGCCGGGGTGCCGGTAGAAGCGGAACTGGGCGCCGTGTTGGGGCATGAGGCGGGTCCGCTGCCGCCGTATGACGAATTGTTCGCCTCCGGCAAAGGCTTTACCGACATCGACGAGGCGCGCCGCTTCGTGACCGAGACCGGCACGGATTGGCTTTCTGTCGCCATCGGCAATGTGCATGGCGCGATTTCCGCCGCAGCGCGCACGCAGCAAAAAATCGAAGCCCGTTTGCAGATCGACCACCTGGACGCCATCAGCCGCACCACCGAGATTCCGCTGGTGTTGCACGGGGGCACCGGCATCCGCGTGGCGGACATCCGCGCGGCGATGCAGCATGGCATTGCGAAGATCAACGTGGCCACCGCCATTCGCCAACCCTACGAACGCGCCATCGCGAACGCGACGGACGACGCACAACAGGCGGTCTACCTGGCGACGCGCGCTATTCTGGAGAACGAACTGGGCGTCGCCGGTAATGCCTCATTGCTGAACCCTTAGGAGACTGTTATGCGACCTACAACTTTTGCGCTCTACTTCGGTAATCGTGGCTTCTTCCCGGAATCGCTCATCGCCGGCGCGCGCCGGGAGATGTGCGAAGCCGTGGAACGCGCCGGGTATGGCGTCTTGCTGCTGGATGCCGACGCGACACGAAACGGCGCGGTGGAAACCCCGGCGGAAGGGCAGCGCTATGCGCAGTTCCTCGCCGAACATCGCGGGCAGTACGACGGCGTGATTCTCTGCCTGCCGAATTTCGGCGATGAGACCGGCGCGGTGGCGGCGCTGCAGGATGCCGGCGTGCCGATCTTGATCCAGGCCTATCCGGACGAACTCGATAAAATGGACTTCGCGCAACGGCGCGATGCCTTCTGCGGCAAATTCTCCATTATGGATGTCTTTACGCAATACGGGATACCGTTCACCATCTTTGCCCCGCATACCACGCACCCGTCCAGTGCCACCTTCGCCCAGCATCTGCAGTGGTTCGCCGCCACCTGCCGCGTCGTGCTCCGGCTCCGGCGCGTGACCATCGGCGCGATCGGCGCGCGCACCACGGCGTTCAAAACCGTCCGTTTCGATGAATTGGCGTTGCAACGTTATGGGATTACCACTGAGACGTTCGATCTCTCCGAACTGTTCCAACGCGTGCGCAAGATCGAGACCAGCAGTGACGCCTTTATGGCCAAAACAGCGCGCTTGCTGGCGTACACGCGCTGGGATGGGGTGCCGGAAACCTCCTTTACCCAGTTGGCGAAATTGTCAGTCGCCCTGGACGACATGATTGCGCAGTACGGGCTGCAGGCCATCGCCCTGCGCTGCTGGATGGAGATCGAGCAGGAACTCGCGGTCTCGCCCTGCGTCCTCTTGAGTGAATTGAACGACCGTGGCATCGCGGCCGCCTGCGAGTTGGACGTCTGCAATGCCGTCACCATGGTCGCGCTGGCGGAGGCGTCCGGCACGTCGGCAACCTGTTTGGACTGGAACAATAACTATGGCGAGGAGGAGGATAAGTGCATTCTCTTCCACTGTGGCCCGGTGCCGCAGGCGTTGATGACCGGCCCCGGCCAGGTCATCGATCACCCGATGTTCGCCAAATCGATGGGCGTCGGGTGTGGCTTTGGCTGTAATGTCGGGCGCATTGCCCCGACCCCGATGACCTATGCCAGTCTGAAGACGCAGGACGGCGTCGTCTCCTATTACCTGGGTGAGGGCGCCTTTACCGCTGACCCCATCGCCGAGGATTTCTTCGGGTGCGCCGGTGTCGCGGAGATTCCCCACCTGCAACAGGCGTTGATGACGATAGGGCAGCAGGGATACCGGCATCACGTCGCCGTCACCGCCGGGCAGGTGGCCGTACCGGTCCGCGAGGCATTGGTCCGCTATCTGGGCTATACGGAAACGCCGGTATGAGCTTGCTCGGCGTCGATCTTGGGACATCGATGTGCAAGGCCGCGGTGTTCGGCGTTGATGGCCGTTGCCTGGCACAGGCGCAGCGGGAATACCGCACGTACCAGCCCGGTCCCGGTCAGTTCGAACTCGATAGCTGCGTGGTCTGGCAACTGACGCAGGAGGTCATCGCCGAAGTCGCGCTCAGCGCGCAGCGTGATCCCATCACCGCGCTCTGTGTCAGCTCCTTCGGTGAGGCCGTGGTCCCGCTGTCGCAGCAGCGAGAGATTCTTGGCAATAGCATTCTCAGCGCTGACGCGCGCGGCGCAGAGTACGTGCAGGCGCTGGCAGATGATATCGGGCAGGAAGCGTTCTACCGGATCAACCCCAATCGACTCGGCCCGCAATACGCGCTGCCCAAACTCCTCTGGCTGCGCGACCATATGCCGGAGTTATTCGGGCGCACGGAGCATTTTCTGCTCTGGGGGGATTGCGTCGGCTATCTGCTCGGCGGGGAGGCGGTCACCAATAACTCGCTGGCCAACCGGACGCTGCTCTTCGATATCACGCGGAATGACTGGTCGGAGCGCCTGCTCGCCTGGAGCGGGCTGGAGCGGCGCGTGCTGGGCCGCGTGGTGCCGGGGGGCACGGTCGTCGGCAGCGTCAGCGACGCGATGGCGGCACACTTGGGCTTGCCCAAGGGGGTGCAGATTGTCGCCGGCGGGCATGATCAATGCTGCAACGCGCTCGGCTGCGGGGCGATTACTGCCGGAAAAGCCGTCTGTGGAATCGGCACCTACGAATGCATTACGCCAACCTTCGGTCCGGTGGCCCAGCCGTTGGCAATGCTGGCGGAAGGGCTGAATATCGAGCACCATGTACTGCCCCAGCTCTATGTCTCCTTCCTCTATAACCAATCGGGAGCCCTTGTGAAGTGGTTCCGCGATACCTTCGCCGCGGCGGAAGCGCGGGGGAACGCCGATATCTATGCCCAGTTGAACGCGGAAATACCCGACGCCCCGACGTCATTGCTGGTGCTGCCGCATTTCGACCCGCCGCAATGGCCCCAGTACCTGCCCAATACCGCCGGGGCCATCCTCGGCTTACATACCAGTACCACGCGCGGTGAAATCTTGAAAGCCATCATGGAATGCGCCACCTTGTATTTTGTCGATGGCCTGCATGGACTGCGGCGTATGGGCATCGACCTCACCGAGTGCATCGCCTCCGGCGGCGGCGCACGTTCCGACGCCTGGCTGCAGATCAAAGCCGACATCTTCGGCCTGCCCTTCGTGCGCACGCGCATCACTGAAGGCGGCCTGGTCGGGGCGGCCATGCTCGCCGGGTTAGCCACCGGCGTCTATGCCTCCCCGCAGGAAGCCGTGCACACCTTCGTGCGAAAAGAGCGACTCTTCGAACCCGATCCCCAGCGGCATGCGTACTATCAGGACAAGCATGCGCGCTATCGCCGGCTCTATCCGGCCCTGGCGGAGTTGTTGGCAGAGTGACCGGCGCCGGCGTATCAGACGCGACGTTGTCGCCGCCAGGCGGAAGGCGATTGCCCCATATAACGACGGAACGTGGTGGCGAAATATTGGGACGAGGAAAACCCCATCTGCATGGCAACCCCGGTGATCGTGTGCTCACCGTGTTGCAGCAGGGTGCACGCGGCATCGATCTTGCGTTGCAACACATATTCAGCCGGTGGAACGCCGACCTCACGACAAAAGCGCTCCTTAAACCATGACGGCGACATGGCGGCGAGTTGCACCAGCTGCGGCACCGGCAGTTCATCCGTGAGGTGGTCCGCAATCCACGCGGTCACGCGTTGAATCGGTGGGGAATACTGCGCGAGGGCGACGCGTGCCTGGCATTGCAGCATCTCCAGCAGCAGGCACACGGTTTCCACGCGCATCCGCAATAGTTGCCCCGGCGTGGTGAGGCTATCTTTCAACTGCCACAAGCGTGTGAAGATGTCCTTGATGGTCAGGCTCCCGGGGAACTGACGTCGCTCCAGGGTGCGTAATTGTTGCAACAGCATGCTCGTCTCTGCGCTGGAGAGCCCCAACGCCCCCTGGCCGGGAGGCGGTGGATGGATATGCAACCAATAGAGGCTCGCGCGGTGTTGGGGATGCATCCCCGTATCATGCAGCTCTCCCGGATACGTGATGAACATGTCACCGGTCGATAAGACATATTCGCGATCCGCCAACAGATATTGCTGTTGGCCTTCGAGCTGGTAGAGAATTTCAAACGCATCGTGGCTATGCGGCCGCAGCGCTTGTTGCGCCTGACGAAAACGATAGTAGCCCAATAAGGGGATCTCCGTGAGGCCATACGGCGTGAGATCATACATGCCGATGTAGTGCCCACGTGAGCGCGGGAGCCCTGCACGCGTCGCTAGTTCCGCCATCGCTGTTCCCTCTGAATATTTGGAATCGTCCGGTATGTAATACAAACAGTTCGATTTTGTCCGGTGATTATCCTTGAACGACAGCGCTAGAATTGTGCGCTAATATTGCTTCTAATTGAAGATGGCGATCACCGTGCGTGCGACCGGTCCGCTGCGAGGAGAAGTATTATGACCAGCCGAGAGATTGTGCAAGCGACGCTGCAGTTCCAGGGGCCGGAGCGCTTGGCGCGGGACACCTGGATTTTGCCCATTGCGTTTCAAGGGCGACAGCAAGAAATGGACGCGCTGCTGGCGCGCCATCCCGGCGACATCGCGCATGTCACCCCCCCAGGCCATCTCTTTCATATCCCATTTGCCACAAAAGGCGAACATCAGGATATCTGGGGCTGCTCTTGGCTCGTCTTGCAGGATGGCATGGTCGGCGAAGTGAAGCGGAGCCCACTGGAAGATTATCGCGCGCTCGCCGGCTACGAATGGCCGCTGGAAACCTTACGGAGTAACTGGGTTGATCCCAGCAGTACCATTGCGGCCAAGCGTGACACGTATTTGCTGGGCTTCGTTGGCGCCCTCTTCGAGCGCATGCAATTTCTCCGCGGGTCGCAAAATCTCTATGAAGATCTGGCGGATGAGGAGTGCAGCGAAGTGTACGAACTCCGCGACCAGGTGGCCCGACTGATGCATGAGTATCTGGATCGCTGGCTGCTCACGGATGTTGACGCCGTCTATTTTGCCGATGATTGGGGCAGCCAGCGTAGCCTGCTCATCTCGCCGCGTAAATGGCGCGAATTCTTCAAGCCCGTGTACAAAAGCTTCTTTGATAAGGCGCGCGCTGCCGGGAAGGCCATCTTTATGCATAGTGATGGCTACATCGCGGAGATTTACCCGGACTTCATCGAACTCGGCGTCACCGCCCTGAATTCCCAAGTCTGGTGTATGGGCCTGGATACGCTGGAACAATATGCCGGCAAAATTACCTTCTGGGGAGAACTCGATCGCCAGCATCTGCTGCCGCACGGAACACCGGCGGCCATCCACGCGGCGGCGCAAGCGATGATGAAACATTGCTATCGTAACGGCGGTCTGATCGGGCAATGTTCGATTGAGCAAGTCTGGCATACTGAGAATGTCGCCGCCGCGCTCTCCGCGTGGGACGAGCTACTCGTCGTTCGTTGAGCAGAAGAGGGTATGCGGCGAGCGACAGCGTGTTGGGCATTTCCCGCGCTGTCGCACGTCACTTGCCGGAAACCGTCTCATACGGCCAATCGATGATGCCGCCGAAATCATACACATTGGTGTAGCCCATGGCGACGAGCTTCAGCGCCGCCGCACGGCTCCGTCGCCCGCTGCGGCAGTACAGGAAGAGTGTTTGGTCTTTCTTTGGCAGCATTTTCGCCGCCTGCCCTTCAATCTCATAGTCGGGAATTAATATACTGTTGGCAATACGTTTCTCACGATATTCCTCTTCCGTCCGGACATCGACCAGCGTGATGGTGTGATCCTTATCAAGATGCGCTTTGGCTTCCTGCGCGGAGATCTTCCGATAAACCGGGATTGGCGGCGCTTCGGTGACCGCCGGTGTCGGTGGCTGCCCCGTCGCGGGAAGAGGCCGACACCCCGTCAACGACAATGAACCTGGCAAGAGCAACAGTAGCAGTAATGCGATATTCATCGTTAATCCTCCAAATTCCCTCGCGGAAGAAGTCCCTGACTCGTGTGTGCTCTGTTACCTATCATATGCTGTACACGGCGAAATATCAAATGCCGCCAAGAGCAACGCTATCCTCTGCAGTGTGTGTGTCGTGTTCGCGTGAGCGGCAAGGTGCGCCGCCTGGTTTGCAGCTAGGCGGTGGGTCAAGAACCCTTCCAAACGGTGCTCTTGCTACCGCTGAGAGGGAGGGCAAAGACCTCGTCCCTGTCTGGAGAGATCATTGGGCTGACTGGCCTTGCCACCCGGCAGCACAAGCAGCACGGGTGCATGTATTTTCTGTAAGAAAATCGGCAGGAGATTGGCGCGCTGAGATGACGAAAATCAACGGGATGGCCCAACGCGGGGAATGGTAGCCGGTTGGGGACGGGCACCTGCTTGCTCCCGGTACCGCTCTTGCGCGGTGTTCGTCCCTTGGATACGACAAGGCGAGACTTGTTCCTGCATGGGCAAAGAGGTTGTTTTCGGGGAACAGGTAACAGACGTTTTTGCTATGGTGCGTGACCGGCAGCAACCGCCTCCTCTTCCCGTCGCAAGTATGCGGGAGGAGGAAATACACATCTACCGGGGGGCTGAACAGTTACCCTGTTTTTTCTGTGAATACGTGTGTGCACGGGAGGAAGCAAGCGGTCGCTATGGAATATCTATCCCATTGATCAAGTGGATCTGACGATCAGAGCTTCCACCTAGCGCTCGTCTTGATTATCACCTATATCGCTGCTGTGCCGATACTGGCTTCCTCGATACGTTGTGTTCTCGCGTACCCCTCGAAGACTTCATCGGACGTCACTACTGTATGTGTACAGGCGTTGCGTCGAGATCCTGCCTGTGTGAATCCTGTGTGGAAATGCGTGGATTGCTCGGATAGCCGGGAACTATGTCCCCTGGCTTGTGTACTAATGGAAGAGGAGAGCGTCCACCCGATCGCTCGGTGAGCGCTGAAGGGTGAAGCCTGCCTGGCGCCAGGGGATGGGTCACTGATGGCCTGCATCCGAGCGCCTTATCGCAATAGGGTTTACAGCAAGAGAGACTGAAACCCAGAAAGGTATCACAGATGAAGAAAATGTTGTCGTTAGGAGTAGTCGCTGGCCTGCTCACCATGGCCAGCGCGGTGTGGGCCTACCCGTCGTTGCTCGGTCCCACTGGCGGGGCGAACTTGCCGTTGGCAACAGTCGTCGAGCGAGGCGTAGCTCAGGTAGCGGTGGATAAGGCATTTCTGTCGAATCAAGATGATTCAGAAGCTAGAAGTGACTTTGCAATTCGTGCACTGTATGGGGTCGCAAAGAACACAGAAATTGGGGTTACGTATAACGATAATAAGACCACAAATGAGCTTGATGAACAAATCCATTCCGGTAACTGGGGTGTGAATGCGAAATATCTGCTGCCGCTGAATGTTGTCAATACGGCGTTCGCCGTTGGGGGAGTGTATCAGAAGTACGACGAAACTTTCTTGAATTTAGAAGTGGAACAGTTCTATGGTGTTGCGACACATTCAT
>DASXVL010000484.1:0-1975 GCA_036504255.1 Armatimonadota bacterium
CACTACCACGGGCCGCCACGGAGGGCGGCCCCTACAGCGAATGAAGCGCCCGGTTCACACACATCTGTACCGATGAGGGCCTATATCAGCCCAGCCTGAAGGCCTTAGCCAAGCACAAACACCTCGTACCGCCCGCAACCAAGCGGTCACGGGCGGTACGAGATTCACTCACATATCCACCGCAGCCTTACAGCACGGCGGCGACGACGCCCATCTGATAGAGGCCGGTCAGCACGTCACCGAGTTTCAAGCCTTCGCGTTCCGGCACGTAGACGATGTCCCCGGCTTTGAGGGGGATGTTATTCTCGTTTTTGCCCTTCTTCAGGATGGCGGCGACGTCGACTTTGATCTGTTCCGGCTTCGCGCCCGAGGTGCGAATGACCATCACCTGGTTCAGCTTGGCCTTGGGGCCGGTGCCGCCGGCCAGCCCGATGGCGTCGAGTACGGTGATCGGGGTGGCCTCGGTAATTTCAAAGGTGCCGGCTTTGTTGACGCTGCCCCAGACCGCGATATGTTCGGTAATCTGCGGCACGATGACCAGGTCGCCCGAGAGGAGTTTGGGGTTATTCTCCACGATACCCTGGACAAAGGCGCGCGAGAGATTGACCACTTCTTTGGAGCCATCACGCGCGCGAATAATGGTCACGCGCCCGAGCCCGGCGGTCGGCAACACGCCCCCTGCCATGGCGATCGCCTCCATCACCCCACCGCCGTCCGGCAGGTCGTAGGCTTCCGGGTTTTTCACCTGGCCATTGACATAGATGCGCGCCTGCATCTCCTTCTCCACCTGAATGACATCGCCGTCCTTGAGCACGTGGGTGGCATCGCCCCAGGGGATGCGTTCGCTCGACGCCCCACGCACGAGGGTGATGCGCATGCGTTCCGGGCGGTCGGTCACGTCGCCGGCTTGCGCCAGCGCATCGACCGGGGTGCTGCCCTCGCGCAGCCGCACCGCGCCCGGATTCTTCACCTGCCCGAGCACCGTCACGGTAATGCGCACGGGCGCGATCACCAGCAACAGGTCCCCCTCTTGTATCAGCAGATTGGCGTCCGGCTTTTTGCCGGAGAGCGCGCCTTGCAGATCGACCGGCATCAGCGTTTGGCCGCGCTTCATACTCGCGGTCAACTCTTTCTGGTCACCCACCAGATCGCCCGCCGCGGCGATGAGCTCGGTCAAGCGCATATTCTCGCTCAGCGGATATTGTCCGGGCTTGGCCACCGCGCCCAGCGCGAAGGCGCTGCGCACGCGCGCTTTGGTCAACATGACCGTCACTTCGGGGTCGAGTAAAAACTCGGCGTATTTGGTCTTCAGCGCTTGCGCCACCTCCGTGGTGGTTTTCCCCGTCACGGCGATGCGCCCGGCACGCGGACAATCGATCATGCCGTCCGGGGGCACGGTGTAGCTCTGCGATAACTCCGGATGGCGCAGCACCGTCACGGAAATTTCATCCTGCGGCGCGAGGCGATAGGTGACTTTTGCATCCTCGGCCAGCGCCAGTGACAGGGCACCCAGCACGCAGAGCCAGATGAAACAGATACGCAACGCCATTACAGTCCTCCCTTTATGGATGGCAGCGTCGCAGCCGGTGTGCGTCCGCGACGACATCGTGACAGTTCGCTGTGCCTCAACCATAGCATACCTCGGCGGTGACGCCGTGCAGTTTTTGCCACAGCACCACCCACGTGTGTGAGAGTTTGCCAGAAGGACGAGACTCTCTGGTGCTGCCCGCGCGAAGAGCGCTTGGCCGCGCAGCGGGTCAGCAGCGCGCTAAGTGATTGTCCCAGAGGCTGTTTTCACAGTAGCCATGCCAGATCACGGAGGATTTTTCGTGCCTGGCGAGGCGGAATTCCGTAGGTGTATGGAGACATACATCGGAGGAACTCCAACGCGGACAGACGCATTGTGTCATATCGTGCAACCTGTCTCGTGGTGTGAGCAAGCGTTTAGCTGTAGCGGGTTATCACGTCGTACCTT
>DASXVL010000485.1:0-7520 GCA_036504255.1 Armatimonadota bacterium
CGGACGCCGGGTTGCCCATGGCCAGGCACCCGGCTGAGGCTGCCGAGCCGTGGATCATGATATCCCCGCCCAATTGCGTGCGCCCGTCGTGGCGCGCCATCTCGTGGTCAAACGCATTGGGATAATCGAGGCGGAGCGAGAGATGAAAGAGGCTACGTGGATTCAAACTCTCGACGTGATAAATGCCCTCCGGTACCTGAAGATCGCCTTCACGCAACTTTGGCCCCAAGTGCCCGCTCGCCGCATGAATAGGATACGCGCGAAGAAGACGCATCACGCCGTGCCGGTCCGGCGCGTAGAGTTGCAGGGTCTGCGTATCCTTCAACCCGACCAGTACCAGTGCGCGGGGCGGGTACGGCACGTCGGCGCGCGCGAAATAGGGCTGCAGGCGTTGCCGAGCGACCGAGCCATACTGCGCCACGCGCCCCGGCACCGTGCCGATAGTTCGCCACGCACCCCCCCACACCAGCAGCAGCCCGAGCACGATGAGTATCGGCCGGTACAGGTACATCCGAAATATGCGCATCATCCACCCCGCAGTTCATTGGAAATTGGCCTGTCTTTACTACAAGGCTGTTTGAAGATTCGCAGGTGGTGGGTCAACAGCACTGTCTGGAACAGGGCCATAGCCCAATGCCATTCAAATAAGCCAGCTTCATCCGGCAAGAGAAACGCTTTGACCTTTACTGTCCCGCACCGGGTGCGCTGGCACAACGGCGTGTTGCTTTCGCGGTAGGGGCCGCCCTCCGTGGCGGCCCGTGGTAGTGTTTTGGTGTCTCGTGTTCGCGTGAGCGGCAAGGTGCGCCGCTTGGGCTCACTCCCCGTCCTCCTCACGCCGCACGGCTGCGGTGGCGATACGCGCGGGCCGCCACGGAGGGCGGCCCCTACAACGGGGAGACGGGGATATGTTCCTCAGCGGATGCACACGAACTCTGGTGAGTGTTTCTGCTGAATACTGGCTAATACGGTGCAGGCGAGCCAGACATTTCGTCGACCAACCGACAGAGCTTATTTGAACGGCATTGGGCCATAGCCCGGCTATCCCCGGCCGGAAACAACAGCCTGGATATGCCATCGGACTGGCCGCTCACCATCCGCGAAAGCTGGTGATACCCTTACGCCGATGGCATTGCATGCCGGGCGTTTCTCCATGACCTAGCATATCCCTCCGCCATGACAAAACCATGGCGGGACCATGACAGTTCAGTGAAATGTCGTCGCGGTTGACGTCGTGCGCCGGCGCTTCTATACTACCGGCAAGCGGTGTGCGGGTTCTCCCGCACCACAGATTTCGAGGAGAGCGTAGTATGTCGTGTCTAGTGCAATGCATCGTCCTTGCCCTGCTCTGCGCAGTGGCCGTTCCGCTCGTCGCCGCGACGGCCACCGTGCCGCGCGAGGGCATCGAGTGGTGCGATATCTGGATTCCCAACGCCGAACGTGAAATGCATCCGCGCGTGCTCATCATCGGCGATTCCATCACCAAACAATATACGCCGGAGGTGGAAATAGCGCTGCAGGGTGTCGCCTCCGTCGCGCGCTTCTCCACCTCGCGTTGCATCGGCGATCCGGTGCTGCTCACCGAGTTGACGCTGGTGCTGTCGCAATACCCGTTCGATGTCATCCACGTCAACAACGGCTTGCATGGCTGGGCGAATAGCGAAGCGGTGTACGAGGCCAACTTCGACGAGTTCCTGAATACCATCACCAAACTCGCGCCCAACGCCAAAATCATCTGGGCCACCACCACCCCGCTGCGCGTGAAAGATCACCTGGAGAATTTACAGCCGAACAACGAGCGTGTGAAGGCGCGCAATGTCATTGCCGCCACACATATCGCCAACCGGCCCATCGCCGTGGATGACTTGTATGTCGTGACGGAGGCACATCCGGAGTTCTTCTCCGATGGCACGCACTACAACAAGGACGGCGTCAGCGCCCTCGCCAAGCAGGTGAGCGCCAGCATTCGCGCCATCCTACCGCCGAAGCCATAAGCGAGTGGCTAGGCCAGCGGCAGGGCGATGGCAAAGGTGCTGCCCTGCCCCTCGCCCGGGCTTTCCACCCAGATGCGTCCGCCATGCAGTTCGACAAGACCGCGGGTGACGGCAAGGCCGAGACCCAACCCGCCGGAACGCTCGTCGCGGTTCACTTGATGGAAGGCGGCGAATAACGAGGGCAGCGCCTTGAGGCTGATGCCGCGCCCGGTATCGTGCACGGTCAGCACGGCCTGCGCATCCTCGCGATGACAGGCGAGCGTGATGGCCCCGCCGGCGGGCGTGAAGCGCAGGCTGTTGTGCAGCAGGTTGCCGAGGCACTGTTGCAGGCGCGTGGCATCTGCCAGCACGCGCAACGTCTCGGCGCACGGCACGCACGTGAGCGTGAGGCTGCGCTCATCGGCGTCAGCTTGCACCGTCTTCAACGCGTACTGTAATTGCCGCGGGAGGTCGAGGCGTTCCCGCTGCAGTTGGATGCGCCCGTGCTGTAGGCGAGACATATCCAACAGCTCGTCCACCAGGCGTTTCTGCCGCACCGCATTGCGCCGTACCACCTGCATCGCCTTCGCCATCAGTTCGGGTTGTTGTCGATCCAACGCCATCTCGGACCAGCCCAGGATACTGGTGAGCGGCGTTTGCAACTCGTGTGAGAACAAGGAGAGAAATTCGTCTTTCGCCTGGCCGGGGGCGGCGCCGGTCGTGCTCTCGCCCTCGAGGGCGCGCTCAGCGCGTTGCCGCAGCGCGCGTGCGCTGAGATCAAGCCAGAAGATGGTCAGGCCGTCCGTACAGGGGGCGACGCAAATTTCATACCAGGCGGCGGTGCGCTCGTCGCGGACCTCAAAGCGCGCCGGTGTGCGTGCAGCCATCGCGGTGCGGTAGTAGCGCTCATGCGCGGTGCCGCACAGCCAAGGGAATAGCTCCCACAGGTTTTCTCCGAGGACGGCCTCCGTCGTGCGGCCGAGTTGGTGGGCGATATGCTCATTCGCAACGGTGAATCGCCAGTCGCGGTCCACGCCAAAGACCAGAAATGTGTCAGGGTCCAGCCCTGCAGCGCATGGCGTGACTGGCAGGCAGTCAGGGGTGTTACGTGATATAGTGCTGTTTTTCGACATGAGGAGCCATCCTTTAGCACAACGAGGCCGCGCATTATGAGGTATACCGTCTCCTGTTCCCCATCAGTCCTGCCCCCAAGTCGCTTCAGCGGCAGTGTAGGCCTCATTATACACTAGCAAGAACGTGCAGCAATATCATGGTTTGAATCGTTGTTGGTCAAACAAGACCACAAGGCCTAATTTGTGTTGCGCGCGCCAACACGTACCCCGTGGGCCATCTGCATCGGGATGTCGCCCAGCAGTAGGTACACCGCTGGGCACCCACTGCTGGGCATTGTGACTGGCGCATGGCTGAACGCTTGCGGCCATAACACACAACTTGTCCTCCCTCTGCTGTACAAAATAGGAGCGTGATTGTCCGTTTGGCAAGCTGGCACTTGCACCATAAATAGATCGCTTACCGATCTGCATTATTCCTGATGCGTGCGAAGGACAGCACATCGGCTAAGTGCTATACTGGGCAATCGTATCCATATCACTACAAACAGGCAGGGGCGCTCTGCCCTTCGGGCAGGCCATCCTTCCAAACTGTGCTGCTTTTGCTTCCGTGTGGAGTGGCGAATACCCACTCGGGTCTGCTGGCAGATATACGATTTTTGCGGGCGCACAATTTGGAAGAATGGTGGGGCGCAGCACGCGGAGCAACGCCCCGCTTCCTCTTAAAGCATCGAATATCGAGTGTACTACTTAAATGAGGCATGCACATGGAACAGCAGTCTGATACGCTGGCCGCACGGGCCTTTCAGCACAAGATCGTCGCGGCGGACGTGGTGGTGGTCGGGGCCGGGCCGGCCGGGTTTTGCGCGGCGATTGCCGCGGCGCGGGCGGGGGCGCGCACGGTATTGGTCACCGAGCGGTCGGTGATCGGGGGGAACCACAGCAGTGAAGTGCGCGTAGGCATCAGCGGGGCCGGGCACCGCACCTGGGGGCGCTTTGGTCAGGAAACGGGCATTATCGATGAATTTATGCTCACGATGATGCATCGCTCGCATTACAGCGGCGCGTGGCGCTGGGCGAATGCGGATCAGGTCTATTTCGCCATGCTGGAGGCGGAGCCGAATCTCTCGCTGGTGCTCAATACCGTCATTCATCAGGCGCACTGTGACCGGCCGGGGCATATAGCGGCGGTGACGGGCGTGCAACTGCGCTCGGAACATACGCTGGAATTTCGTGCGCCGTACTTCATCGATTGTACCGGCGACGGCACGGTCGGCTATCTGGCGGGCGCCGACTACCGGCTGGGGCGCGAGGCGAAGGCGGAATTCGACGAACCCTCCGCGCCGGACGCGCCGGACCGCATCACCATGGGGGCGACGTTGGTCTTCAGCAGCGCGCAGCGCGCGCAGCCGGTGCCCTACACCGCGCCTCCCGGCGCGATCGATGTGTTCGCCCTGCCCGGTTTACCCTACTTCGGCAAGTGTTTTCCGCGCGATAGCCAGGGGCAGTTCAGCATGCTCTGGTGGGCGGAGATCGCCGGCTTGATCGACCCCATCTCTGACGACGCCGAGGTGATGCGCGAGTCGCGCATGTTGATATACGGTATCTGGGATTATATTAAAAACAGCGGAAAATTCGACAACGTGGCGAATCTGGAATTGGATTGGATTGCGCCGCTGCCCGGCAAGCGCGAATCGCGCCGCTTGGTGGGCCCCTGCCTGATTAATGAGAACCACTTATTGCGCCAGGAACATTTTGCGGACGCCGTGAGTTACTGCGGCTACATGATCGACGTGCATCCCATTTTTGGCTACAAAAATCCGGACTGGACTTCAACGGCCAACTACCACCCCGGCCCGGCGGACGTGCCGCTGCGCAGTTTGTTCTCGCGCAATATCGACAACCTGTTCTTTGCCGGACGCAATGCCAGCGCCACGCACATGGGCATCGGCTCGCTACGCGTGGCGGGCACGTGCGGGGTGACGGGACAGGCCGCCGGCCACGCCGCCGCGCAGTGCGCCGCCACCGGGAAGACGCCAGCCGCGTTGGTTGACACCGATATTACTGTCTTGCAGGATGCGCTCCTGCGGCAGGACCAGACCATTCTCGGGCGGCGGTTGCTGGAAGCGGGCGATCTGTCGCGCACGGCACGGGTGTCGGCCTCCTCGGAACGCGAACTCGCGCTGCGCACGGGCACGGCGTGGCAGGCATTGGACGCTTACTACGGCGTGCTGCTGCCGGTAGCGAGCGCGACGCTCGACGCGGTATCGTTCTACCTGGACGGCCCCGCCGATAGCGTGGTGCAGGCGGAAGTCTTTGGCTGCGAGCGGCCGGAAAACTACCGGCTGCAGCAACGCCTGGCGTGCGTCGAGGCCACCCTCACCGGCGGAGGCTGGGTGACTTTCCCCTGTGCCGTCACGCCGGGGAGCGGCCAGAAGGTGTTCGTGCTCTTGCGCCCCACGGAGGGGGTGCGCGTGCACACGCAGGAAACCCGCTTGAGCGGCGTGCTCGGCATTCGCGTCAATGCCGACGCGGAACTCGGCTTTGCCACGCCGTACCGCTGGCCCGCGCAAGTCCCCTGTTTCACCGTGGACCCGCCGCAGCCGGTATATGCCGTAAGCTGCGTCAACGACGGGTATCTTCGTCCCTACGGCCTCCCGCACATGTGGTCCTCCGACGTGATGAGCGAAGGGGACACGGCGTGGATCGCCTATGACCTGGCAGCGCCACAACCTGTCAATCGTATCGAACTGGTCTTTAATCCCGACGTCAACATGGACCACATGTGGGTCAACCACGTGGCCCCGCAGTTGGTGCGGGAGTACACGGTCGAGGTGTGTACGGCGAACGGGTGGAAGACGGTGGCGCGGGACACGGAGAATTTCCTGCGTCTGCGCTGCCACGAGTTCCCCAGCGAAACCGTCAGCGCCATCCGGTTGAACATCCAGCGCACCTGGGGCGACGCCTACGCGGAAGTCTACGATTTTCGCGTCTATGGCGATTGAAAAGGCAGCGGGGCGTTCTGCCCTGCGGGCAGGCCATCCTTCCAAACTGTGCTATGTTTACCGCCAGGCGGAGCGGCAGATAGCCAATATTAGCTCTATAGACATGATCGAAGGTATTGCATTTTCTCACGGCGGTAACGAGAGCACAGTTTGGAAGGATGGCGTGGCTCGGTACGAGCCACAACGCCCCGCTTCATTTGATAGTGTTAGCAGGTGACGCCCACTCGCCGTCGTACTGGAGAAGTGAGTGACTCACGACCGCAGGCCCTCCGGTGATACGGTGTGGCGTGGGTACGTTGAAAGGATCATGATTATGCTGACGCAGGTGTGTGGCGACGGGCTAACTCTCACGATAACTCCTTACCAGGACGGCATGTTGCGCGTGCAGGCGCAGGGCTATGACGGCCCGATTGAATCGCTGTTGGAGCGCTATGGTTTCGTGAACGCGCTGCCGGTCGAAGAGGCGGCGCAGGTGACGGGGCAGACCGTGACGCTGCCCGGCGGCGTCGCGCTGGAACTCGGTGATGGGGGCTGGCGCCTGCTGCGCGACGGCGCGGAACTGGCCGTCGCTCACCCGACGACGCGCGTGGCCACTGCGTCGACGGTGTACCGCAACCAGGGCTATCAGCTCGATCTGCGCATGGCGCCGGGGGAGAAGTTCATCGGCTTCGGCGACCAGACGCGCACGCAGTTTCTGCTCAATGGCCAGCGTGACGCGCTCTGGGTGCGCTACCCGGTGAAGCACGTGCCGGTGCCCTTCTTCATGAGCAGTCACGGCTACGGCATCTTCTTCAATACCACGCGCAAGCTGCACTTCGACGTCGGCGCGAGCGATCCGAACGTTGCCAGCTTCACCGTGGCGAAAGATTTTCTCGATCTCTACATCATTACCGGCGACAATTATGACGAGATGATCGAGAAGTACACCCGGCTCACCGGACGCCCCGCGCTGCCGCCGCTGAAAAGTTTCGGGCTGTGGCTGCTTTTCCACTCGCGCGCCACCGGGCACGACGTGCTCGCCATCGCCAAGATGCTGCGCGACCAGGGCATCGCCTGCGACAACCTGAGCCTGGAACCGCACTGGATGGAGAAGACCTACGACTATACGGTAAACAAGGAATGGAACGCCGAGCGCTTCCGCGGCTGCCCGGCAGAGGTCAGCTACCGCGCCGGGGCCGATTTCATGATCCACGCGCTCAACCGCATGGGCTACGACCTGGGGCTCTGGCTCTGCTCGCGCTGGGACTTCACCTGGGAGGAAGAGCGCCGCTTGGCGTTGGCGGCTCCTGCCGAGGCGGCCGACGCGGGCCCCGGGCTGGCCGGACTGGAAATCAGCCATGTGGACGAGAACGTCGGGCACCTGCCGGAGTTGATGGATACCAATACCGTGCGCGACCAGGCATGGTTCGAGCACCTGAAAAAGTTCGTCAAAGACGGCGTGCGCTTCTTTAAAATGGACCCCGCCGTGCTCATCA
>DASXVL010000486.1:0-5937 GCA_036504255.1 Armatimonadota bacterium
GGATTTGGGAGAGGGGCCGTTCTCCAGCAGAGCAGACCAAACGTCGCCGAAAAATCACAGCAAGTACATGCACCCCACGATCCCGTCTGGCAGGCGGGTAGGTACCGCGCCGCGAAAAATAGACCGCTCCCCATCCGCCGAATATGCTGGCGAGAAATCCGTCACTCGGGGTATAATAGTCGGTATGGTGCGTCGAAGAGATAGCCCGGTTGCGCTTTGACACCACAGCCATACTAAGGAGTCTCTGTTATGGATTTCGCTCGTTATTTCCGCCCCCTGTTGCTTCTGCTGCTCGTGTGCTGCGTGCCGCTCTGCGCCGCGGAAATTCACGATGCCGCCGCGAAAGGGACGCTGGCGAAGATTGAGGAACTGCTCAAGGCTGACCCGAAGGCGCTGGCGGCGAAGGATGGCGCGGGCATGACGCCGTTGCACTTCGCCGTGCAAAGCGGACAACGCGACACCGTTACGCTGCTGCTCGGCAAGGGCGCGGACGTCAACGCCGCCACGAACACCGGCCTCACGCCGCTTTTTCTGGCGCGCACGCGCGACATCGCCGAACTGCTGTTGGCGCAGCAGGCGAAAGTGGACGCCGCCAATAATGAAGGCGACACGGCGCTGCACCTGGCGGCGCGGACCGGCGCACTGGAGATAGTACGCTGCCTGCTCGAACATGGCGCGACGGTGGACGCGGCCAACACCTCCGCCAGCACGCCACTCTACCAGGCGTCGCGCGCCGGTAACGCGGAAATCGTCACGCTGCTGCTCGAAAAAGGCGCGAAAGTCGATGCCTCAAACAGTGACGGCTCCACCCCGCTGTTTGCGGCGGCCAACACCACCGTCGCGCAAACACTGCTCGATCACCACGCCGACGTCAATGCGACGGCGAAAAACGGTATGACGCCCCTCTTTCCCGCCGTGTCGGCTGGGCGCGCCGATGTCGTCACCCTGCTGCTCGCGCGCGGCGCGAAAACCACGGCGAAGCTGAACAACGGTAAATCACTGCTGCAGGTCGCGATCCCGCGTATCGTCAAGCCGGTGCTGGAGGCGCTGTTGGCGGCGGGTGTTGATCCCCTGGCGCGTGACGCGGACGGCAACACGCTGCTGCTGCAAGCGGCGCAGGCGGGGAATCTCGACGCGGTGAACAGCCTGCTCGCGCGGAACGTGCCCGTGAACGCGGCGAATACCGCGGGCATCACCCCCTTGCACGAAGCGCGCACGCCGGAGATTGCGCAGGCGCTCATCGCCAAAGGCGCGCAAGTGGCCGTCGCGGCCAAGGACGGGCAAACCCCGCTGCACCGCGCCGCCGCGCGCAAGAACGCTTCGCGCGCGCAGTTGGAGTCCTTGCTGGCCCACGGCGCGGTCGTGAACGCCGCGGACGCGCAGGGCAACACGGCATTGCACGCGGCCACGCAGGCGGGCAATGCGCCGCTCGTCGCCGCCTTACTGGAGGCGAAAGCGAACGTGCAGGCGCGCAACGCGGCGCAGGACACGCCGCTGCACCTCGCCCCCACGGCGGAGATTGCGCAGTACCTGCTTGACGCCGGTGCGAACGTCAACGCGCGGGGCAAGGATGGCGACACGCCGCTGCACCGCGCCGCCGCGCATATCACGCCCGTCGAAGGGGCGAACCCCTTTATGCCGCGCCGTCCCGGCGCCCATGCCGCCCCCGAGAAACCATACGGCCCGCAGGATACCACGCCGCCGGGCGTGAGCCTGGTCGAACTGTTGCTACGCCGGGGCGCGAAGATTTCCGCCCTCGATACGAACGGTGAAACGCCGCTGCACGCGGCAGCGCAGGCGGGCAACGCCGACGTCGTCGATGTGCTGCTGCGCCACGGCGCGGCGGTGGACGCGAAAGATAAATTTGGCCAGACGCCACTCTTTTTGGCGGCCAACAGCACTACCGGGCTCAAATTACTTGCCGCCAACGCGTCCTGCACGGTGACCGACTCGCATAAACAGACACCGCTGCATCGCGCCGCCGGGCTCGGCATCAAAGAGACGGTGCAGGCACTGCTCGCCAAGGGCGCGCCGCTGGAAGCCAAAGATGAAGATGGCGGCACGCCGCTCTTCTGGGCCGCCTCCAACGGCAACGCGGAAGTCGTGCAGGCACTGCTGGATCATAAGGCGCGCGTGGACAGCCGTGCGCGCAATAACACCACCCCGCTGCACGTCGTCTCCAGCAAGCCCGCCGCCGAGGCGTTGCTCGCCAAAGGCGCCGATCCCAACGCCGTTTCCAAAACCGGCGAAACGCCGTTGCACTGGGCGGTCATGCGCGGACGCAACGAGGTGGTACAGGCGCTGCTGGCCACCAAGGCCAACGTGAACGCACGCGACGCGCGCAAGCAGACGCCGCTCTTCGTTGCCGCGCAGCGCGGTGACGCTGCGCTGATGACGCTGCTGCTGGAAAAGGGCGCGGACGCCAACCTGGGCGACGTGGACGGGGTGACCCCCTTGCACCGGGTTATCGACGCCAAGCTGGTCGAACTGCTGCTTAGCCACGGTGCGAAGATCGACAGCGTGGATGCGCACGGGCGCACGCCCCTCTACATTGCGACCGCCAATGGTCGTAAAGAGCTGATGACGCTGTTGCTGGCCAAGGGCGCCGCCCGCGAGCGGGCGGACGTGGACGGCATCACGCCGCTCATCTGGGCGGTGGGCTTCAATGGGGAGCGCGCGAAAAACGCCTATGACAACCTGACGCTCGCCACGCTGCTGCTCGACAACAAGGCGGACCCCAACGTGCAGACGAAGGCGGGCATGTCCCCGCTGCACCTCGCGCAGTCGCCGGAGATGGTGACCCGGCTGCTCGCCCACGGCGCGGCGCTCAACGCGCGCACGAAATCCGGTGCGACGCCGCTCATACAGGCCATCGCCACCGAGCACGACGGCATCGCCAAGCTGCTCCTCGCCAAAGGGGCGAACCCGAGCCTGGCCGATGCGCAGGGCACCACCGCGCTGCATCTGGCGGCGGCCAAGGGTGCGCTCGATCTCATCGACGACTTGCTTGGCAAGAATGCGACGGTGAACGCGAAAAACATCGTCGGCGTAACGCCGCTCAACCTGGCGGTGAACAACGGCTTCCCCGCCGCGGTCAAGGCGCTGCTCGCCGGAGGCGCGAACGTGAACGCCACGCAAAACGACGGCTCCACGGCGCTTGTCTGGGCCGCCGCGATGGGGAAGACGGACATGGTGGACCTGCTGCTCGCCCGTGGTGCGAACGTCAACACGCCCGCCAACAACGGCCTCGCCGCGCTGCACGTCGCCGTCACGAATGATCGCGCGGACATCGTCAAACGGCTCTTGGCCAAGGGGGCAAACATCAACGCGACCACCAAGAGCGGCGAAACGCCCCTCTTTCTCACGTTGGGCCTGAAGACGACCGACGTGCTCTGGGTGCTGCTCGGCAGCGGCGCCAATATGAACGCGACGGTGAACAACGTCACCCCGCTGCTCGCCGCCATCATGGGCAATCGCAGCGACGTCGCGCGCGCCCTCATCACCGCCGGGGCGAAGTTAGACGCGGCCGACGGCAACGGCGACACCGCCTTGCACTACGCCGCCTTCACCGGCAACAGCGCCATCGCTGAACTGCTTATCGCCAAAGGGGCCGGCATCAACGTGCAGGACAAACACAAACTCACCCCCCTCGCCCTCGCCACCCGACAAAAACGCGCTGCCCTGGTGAAGCTGCTCACCAAACACGGCGCGAAATAAGGCAGGGAACAGTCTGCTCGCCACACGACAGCGGTTGCGCCACGTGCGGCGAGTCAAGATGGCCTATGCGCCAACTTTTCGCCACGGAGTGGCGGGCGGTGTTTAGCCAGGGGTGACCGTAGGGACCCCCTGGACCCGATGCGCCATACGGCATGAGCCCTGGCAGGGCGACGGAGGCGCCCGGTCACCCTGCCAGGGTTCCGGATCACGCAGGGCGGAGAGCAGCGTGTTTTCTTCTGAGAGAGCCCAAGCCCCAATGCCATTCAAATAAGCCAGCTTCTTCTGGCAAGAGAAACGCTTTGTCCTAAACAGCCCCGTGGCCAGCAGCAACTCGTGGGTGCGCTGTCCACCGCAGCGTGCGTCTTCCCGTTGTAGGGGCCGCCCTCTGTGGCGGCCCATGGTTGTGTTTTGGTGTCCCGTGGTCGCGTGAGCGGCAAGGTGCGCCGCCTGGGCTCACAACCCGTCTCCCTCACGCCGCACGACTGCGGTTGCGGCACGTGCGGGCCGCCACGGAGGACGGCCCCTACAGCAGGGAGCCGGGGGTAGCCTATGCGCATCCAACCCCAAAACGCACGACGATCTATTCCACCGTTTCCGTGTTTTTCGCGACATGGGCACGCGCCACCAGCACATTGATGAGCAGCGCCAGCGGGTGCGCATCAGGGACGCGGGAAAAGGTGGGGGGAAAATTATCGCTTGCAAAGACCAGTTGTCCCTCGCGAAATTGAAAGCGTTTCGCATACAGATCCAGGCCGGTATCACGGTACGCGTCGGCGCGCATGGGTAGCGACCCAAAACGCAACGTGCCCGTGCCATCGCGAAACAAGCGCTCTGCCACCAGGGGAATCGTCGCGAGCGGATAACGCAAGACTGCTGGACGCCCAGAGGTGGTCAGCACGATGATATGCCGGTCGGTGACCGCATAAAAGATGTGCCGTTTGCGCCAATATTTGCGGACGAAGCGCCCGATGAGCCAATCACCGCTAATGAGGAGAAGGGGGATGTCGACGAAACTGACACCGGCGCCGTGCATTATTCTGTTGATCATCGGCATGAGCACGCAGGCGCTCACGAGCAATGCCACGGGAATCAGCAACCAGTCCGCATCGGTGAAGAGCTTCGTGCGCTCCGGTTGCCCCGCCCACAACACGGTCTCCCCCGCATCGCACAGCGGTTCGATGACATAGGCCAGCGCCGGGTCGGGAGGCACATGGCTGACGACGGCGGGCGTCGGGGCCAGCGGGGCGCGATGGAGGGTTTCCACCAGCGCATAGAGCGCATTGGCGTCGGCGATATCGAGAAACGCCAGCGTCTCTAACCGTTTCGGATTGACAAAAAGGCTGCTGGGAGTGGGCGCGTCGGTGAATTCTTCCAGCGTCGCTGCCTGCGGCGACGTGCGGAACCACAGCGAGGTGTTGTTGTGGAAAACCGCGGCGATGGCATGCAAGTTGATCGCCTCCACGTTATCCGTCACGAACCCCGTGCGGACGAGCAGGCGCTGATCCGTTACCACATACAGCGTGTTGCGCCGGGTGAAATACTCCACGATGAAGCGACCGAGCAGCCAATACGCCCCCACCAGCGCGACCAACCCGCCCGTGACGAGCGAAATCGCATCGAAGGGATCGTTGAAACGGTTGCCAGTAAACCCAAAGCTCGTGAACACGTGCGCGTAAAAGTACAACCACACGCAGACAAAGGGGACGACAAGGAGATCGGCAGGCGTAAAGACGCGCCGGGGGTTCGGTTGCCCCATCCACTGGATCGCCTCACCTTCCAACAGGAACGGCGCGATGGCGCGCTCCCAATCTTCGCGTCGCAACATGGTCACTCCTATGACGGCTTACTTCGCCGCAACACGCTCTTTCGCCGCCGTGCCCGCCCGCTTCGGCAAGAATTGCGCGCGCACCCAGGACCAGTTGAGGACGATGTGCACCAGCACGAGAAGGATGAGCAGCGTGCCGGGGCCTTCATGGAAATGTTCGAAGGCCTCCTGACTCAAACCCAACGGCTCACGCAGGAGCGCGCTGCTGGTGACCGAGAGGAAGAGCAAGAAGATCAGCAGATTCACCACTTTTAACCAACGCGCTTTAGTCATGGCAGGCTCCTTTGACGAAACAGTGTAAGCGTATGATACACAATCTGCGCGGAGATGACGAGCCGGGCTCCCCCTGGGAACGCCAATCTCCTGATTGGCGAAGAATGCCAATCAGGAGATTG
>DASXVL010000487.1:0-4233 GCA_036504255.1 Armatimonadota bacterium
TGAAAGGCTGGGTCTTTGTCGCGGTAACCGCAATCCTGCTGTATGGCATGATTCAACGTCATACGCGCACACTACAGCACACGCAAGCTCAGTTACAGGAAAGCGAGGCTTGGTATCGACGGCTTATCACAACTGCGGAAGAAGGTATCTGGGTATTGGACGCGAGGGATCGAGTGACATTCGTGAATCAGCGTCTCGCTGACCTACTGGGATACTCTGTTGACGCTATGCTCGGACGATCAGCGTTTGATTTCATTGATCCAGACTGGCACACCGATTTCGCACGACACCTCGCTAGGCGTCAGCAGGGAAGCCCAGAAACCTATGAGTCATGCCTCCAGCGCGGAGATGGTGAAAAGCGTTGGGTAATTGCATCGGCCACGCCTATCATTGACACACGAGAACAATATATCGGCTCGTTTGCGATGCTGACGGATATTACCGAGCGGCATCAATTGAACGAATTTCAACGGGAATTCACCCGAAAAACGATTGAAGCCGCGACGGAAGGTAAGCTATTAATCCGCACGCGGGATGAGGTGATGCAACTCGCAGGCCCACCGATTATTCGGCAGACCATCGCGCGCGTAGAGGATTTGGAAGTAGCCCGGCATGTCGTGAGCGAGCAGGCCGGAGCATCCGGTATGGATGAGGATCGTCTATATGACTTCATTCTATGCGTTTCCGAAGCGACCACCAATGCGATCAAGCATGCCAATGGCGGTATGTTGTCTCTACATTGCCTGGATACCATGACGTTGCTGGCGGTAATCGCGGATCAAGGACCAGGCATTCAGGCCATACACTTACCAGAGGTGGCCTTCAAATACGGATATACCACCGCCGTCTCTCTCGGGATGGGGTATAAGGCCATGATCGCCTTGATGGATCACGTGTATCTCGCCACCGACCCAGGGGGCACAACAGTAGCCATCGCATTGGCCGTACATGCTCCACCGGCGGCGGCTCCCACATTCCCTGGTGATTGGTAACATGCTACAGGTTTTTCGCCAGCGGCAGGGTCACGAAAAACGTGCTGCCTGTGCCGACGGTGCTCTCTACCCATATGCGTCCGCCGTGCGCTTCCGTCAACATTTTCGTGATGTACAGGCCCAGACCGACGCCTTCAGCTTTGCGTTCACCTTTCATGCGATAGAAGCGTTCAAAGATGTGCGGTACATCTTCAGGGGCGATGCCATGTCCGTAATCAGTGACCGCGATGACCACTTCATCACCTTGTTGGGTGACGGTAATCTCTACCGGTGTCTCGGGTGCAGCGTATTTTAACGCATTGGACAGCAGGTTCAGCAGCATGCGTTCTAGACGGGCATAGTCGGCCCAGATCGGGGGGAGATGCGGTGCCAGATGTGTATGGACACGATGGACGGGCAGGATTTCAGCGACCCGCCGTAGCAGGTCCGGCAAATACTGATCGAGCGCCACTGATTCGCATTGCAGGATAAGTTGTTTGCCCTCCAACCGGGCGATCTCCACCAGATCCTGAATCATCACGTTCATCCGCTGTACGTTGCGCAGAATCGTGCTGAGACTCAAGGCCAGATCACCATTGATCCGTCTCACGTGGCACGCCTCCTCGATCAGTTGTGCGTGTCCCTGGATGATGGTGAGGGGCAGGCGCAAGTCATGTGAGACGATGTGCAACAGTTCCGCCTGGCGTTGTTGCAATTGATGGAAGGCGGTGATATCCGCGAACGTGACCACCGCGCCGATGACGGTATCGGCGCGGCGAATAGGCGCGGCGCTGAGTGATACCCAGAATTCGCGACCGTCCTGCCGGGTCAGCGAATAGATCACGCCGCGCACGATCTCCCCCGCCACGGCGCGGACGGCGGGAAATTCGCCGGGCAAGACTTGTGCTCCCGTGGAGGTTCTGAAGTGTGACGCGATAAGGCGCTCCGCCAATGGTCGGTGCATCTGCGCAGGCGTATACCCGAGAATGCGCTCCGCGCCGACATTCATGCGTAAAATCTCCAAGTCGTTGTCATAGATGATCACGCCATCCGCCATGGCGGCGATTGTTGCATCCAACTCGGCGGCACGGCGATTGACTTCCGCCAAGAGCACTTCCCGCTCATGTTCGATGCGCTTCTGCTCCGTAATATCCATGAAGGTGACGATCACTTCCGATACGGCGCCATGGGTATCCAGCAATGGAATCGCATTGGCCACCACCCAAGTTGTCTGCCGGGTGTGGGGTGAGCGAATACCCACCACATAATTCCGTACGGCTTGCCGACTCGTGAGACTTTTTGCGGCGGGGTACTCCTCAACAGGCAGCACCGCCCCGTCCTCGCGAATGAAATGCCACACGGGATCGTCAATAGCCTTTCCTTGCATCTGTTCACCAGTTATGCCAAGTAATTGCTGGGCCGTGGAATTACTTCGCGTCACGGTGCCATCAGCGGCATGGATCACTAATCCGACGACCGCCGTCTCAATTATCGTCGCGAGTCGCTGTTCGCTGGCACGCAATGCCTCTTCCGCCCGCTTGCGTTTCGTAATATCTTGATTGACCACGATGGCGCCGATGATGTGGTGCGCCTGATCGCGGAGCGGAATCGCCGAGTTCAAGATGACTTTCCGTTGCCCATCATAGGTTTCGATCTTGATCTCTTCGTTAAGAATTGTTTCTCCAGTGGTCACTGCACGATAAGAGGCCCAATCCGTCTGGGTCAGTGGTTGCCCCGTGTCCGCCCACCACCCCTTGTAGCCCAGCAATTCTCCTGAAAAATCCGGCGCATTCCAGATCATGTGCGCAGCGGGATTGCCATGTGTCACATGCCCATCGCGATCGATCGTCCACACGCCGACGGGCAGCGACTCCAAGATCGTATACAGCTGTTCTTCGCCGATTCGGCGCTCTGTAATATCGAAGACGCACGCCTGGAACGCCAATAATTCCCCCTGTGGATCATTAATCGCCGTCGCATGTTCTTCGACCCAACGAACATCGCCCGTACCGGTGTGGATGCGATATGATTGCAAATACTGACTATCATGACGATGCGCATGACGGAGGATGTCTGCCATCACACGCGCACGATCCTCGGCCATGATAAGGTGCATCCACTGTTGTTGACCTGAGTACATCTCGTCCGCTTGGTATCCAAATTGTGCCAGGTAATGAATACCACCAACGACCGAGACATTGACCTGCGTGTCGCTGACCATCCAGCGAATTATCACGCACGGGCAGACGTTCATTGACTGCCTGAGCACATTGATGTCATCATGTGCCAGGCGTAGAGAGATTTCCAACTCGGTAATTTTTCGTTGCGCCCGCTGCGATGGTCGGTCTGCACTCATGGTACGCGCTCCTTTTGCTTCCCCAAGCATGGAAGTTCTATCTTCTCCGCAGTCTTCCGGTGGTATACGGATCATCCATCAACGCCAGTCATCCCCACGCATGTGGCCTTTCGTGCGTCATGCCTCCTTACTATCGTGCCGTTCTGCCAAGGCCATGGGGAGTATCATGGTCACCGTAGCGCCTTGGTCAATACCGGGACTCGTTGCGACGACTTCCCCGTGATGCGCGTGCGCGATCCCCTGCACCAACGTTAAGCCGATGCCAATGCCTCCGATCGCCTCTTCTCGTCGAAATTGCGAGAACGGCTTCATGATGTTCGGGAGTTCCTCCGTCGTGATGCCGCGTCCGGTATCCGTGACGGTGAACGTCACCCTGTCATCCGGCGTCGTGTGGCAGGTCAGGGTCACACGGCCCCCGGCGGGTGTGAAGTTGATAGCGTTGTCGACAAGTTCCGAGAAGGCCATCCGAATCAGGTGCGTATCCCCTTCAGTCTGTGGTGATTCCGCCGGCGGTAGCCAGGTCAATATCACGCCTTTCCGTGCGGCGGCAGGTTGGAACTCTGTCTCCACCTCAGTCGCCAAAGTGCAGAGATTTACCGTTTCCTGACGCGTGGTGAGTTTGCCGGTCAATATGCGGGAGAGGATAATCATGCGTTCCAGCAACCCCTCGAATTGATGGGCGCTTTGCAGGATAATCGGTACGGCTTCGGGCATGATCTCCGGCGCTTCCTGCAGCATCTTCGCCCAGCCGATGATACTGGTCAGCGGCGTGCGCAATTCGTGAGAAATGACTTTCAAAAACTGATTCTTCGCCTGGTCGGCTTCCTTGATCAGCGTAATATCCTGGAAGGCGATGACGGCGGCAATGGACTCCTTGCCCACGGCGATGGGAGCCATAAAGAGTAA